>JBEVDE010000465.1:0-3285 GCA_040514175.1 Allosphingosinicella sp.
TCGTCCTTCCGGATCCCGGCGCCGGCCTCGTAGAGCAGGCCGAGCGCCCCGATCGCTTCGGCCTCTCCGGTGTCGGCGACCTTGCGGACCAGGGCGAAGCCGCGCTTCTCGTCCTTGGCGACCCCGGCGCCGTTCACATAGGCGAGGCCGAGGAACATCCGCCCGCGCGCGTCGTCGAGCGCCGAGGCGCGCTCGAACAACCGGAACGCCTCGGCCTCGTCGACCGCGACACCCTTGCCGCCGCGATACAGCAGAGCGAGATTGGTGATTCCGTTGGGATCATCGCGATCGGCGGCCCGGCTATACCATTGCAGCGCCTGGACGAGATCCTGAGGCGGCCCCTCCCCGGTCTCGTAGGAATAGCCGATCTGGACCATCGCGTTGCTCGACCCCGAATCCGCCGCCCGGCTCATCCAGTCGAGCGCCTTCGCCCAGTCCTTTGGCACGCCGGCGCCCAGCCGGTAGGCGTCGCCCAGGCCGAGCATCCCCACGGGATCGCCCGCTTCGGCGCTTCGGCGCCAGAGCGCGAAGGCGCGCTTGGGGTCGGCCGCGATGCCCTCGCCGTCCTGGAGCATGGCCGCCATGGCCGCCACGACCGGCAGGTGATCGCCCGCCGCGGCCTTTTCGTACAGCCGGAAAGCCTCGGCCGGATCCTTCGCCGTGCCCAGGCCCCAGCGGTGGAGCTCCGCCATGCCCGCATAGCCGGCCGGCAGGCCCTGATCGGCGGCCTTGCGATACCAGCGCATCGCCTCCTGGTGATCGACCTTGGTGCCGTAGCCGAAATGGTGGGCCATGCCGACATCGACATAGGCGGCTTCGACTTCCTTCGCCGCCGCCTTCTTATACCAGGACAAGGCCGTTGCGAGGTCGACCGGCACGCCCCGGCCATTTTCGTACATGATGCCCATGCTGCGCAGGCACTGGCCTTCGCCGAGATCGGCGCAGCGGCGGAACCAGCTTAGCGCCTGGTCCGGATCCCGGGCTATTCCTTCGCCATTGTCGTAGGCGACGCCCATGAGGTGCATGGCGCTGCTATGGCCGCCCTCGGCGATCGGCCGCGCCAGCCGGACTCCCTCCTCGAGGTTGCGTGGCATTCCGGTGCCGAGAAAATGGTTGTTGGCAAGGTAATAGCGCGCCGTCACGTCGCCCTTCGCGGTGCCTTCGCGATAGAGCGCATTCGCCTTGTCGAGATCCTTGCCGACGCCTTTGCCCATCTCGTAGAGGAGGCCCAGGGAAGCGAGCGCCGGCACATGGCCGGCATCGGCCGAGCGACGGTAGAGCCGGGCCGCTTCGGCGGGGTCGGCGGCGGCCCCGACTCCGAATTCATGGGCCTCGGCGAGCAAATGGAGCGCTTCGCCATTGCCGGCCTCCGCGAGCGGCCGCGCCAGCGCCACGGCCTTCGCATAATTGCCGAGCTTCCACGCTTCATTGGCCGCCGCCATGGCGGTTTCGGCCGGAACGACCGCCGCCGGCGCCGCCGCCTGAACCTTCGCCGGCGCCGACGGAGCGAATGCCGCAAGCGCGGCAAGATAGAAGAACATCCCGAATCCCCTTGTGGGAGCCGCTATCGCGCAAAGCCGGGCGCAAGACAAATGGTTGATCGGAACCGGTTATTGTGGCGTGGAGAGGCTGGACAGGGGTTGAGGAGCTTTCCGGCGTGGCGAACATCGCAATCCTTGGAGCGGGGTCGATCGGCTGTTTCGTCGGCGGCGCCTGGGCGGCGGCGGGCGTTCCGGTCAGCTTCATCGGCCGCGAGAAGATCGGCCGCGAGATAGCGCAGGACGGCCTCACTCTCACCGACCGTTCGGGATGGCGGGCGAGGCTGGCGCCGGAGCAGGTCGATTATTCGACCCGGCCCGATGCGCTGGCCAAGGCCGATATCATCGTCCTGTGCGTCAAGAGCAACGGCACCGCGGCGGCGGCGAAGGAGATCGCCCGCAACGCGAAGAAGGGCGCGCTCGTCCTCAGCTTCCAGAATGGGGTCAGCAACGTCGAGCTGCTCCGCTCGACCTTCAAGTCGCGGTTCGAGGCGGTGGCGGGAATGGTGCCCTACAACGTCGCCGCTCTCGGCCACGGCCGCTTCCACAAGGGCGTCGCGGGCGATCTCGTCGCCGAGGACGTGCCGGCGCTGCGCGCGCTCGCGGAGCGGATCGGCGACGGGCCGGCGCGGCTTCGCCTCTCGTCGGAGATGCCCGCCGTCGCCTGGGGCAAGCTGCTCATCAACCTCAACAATGCGGTCAACGCCTTGTCGGGGCGGACACTGCTCGAGCAATTGAAGGCGCGCGACTATCGCCGGGTCGTCGCCGCTTCGATCCTTGAGGCGCTCGGCCTGCTCGAGGCGGCCGGGATCGAGCCGGCCAAGATCGGCCCGGTGCCGCCCCGGCTGCTGCCGCACGTCATCGCCTCGCCCGACTTCATCTTCAACAATCTGTTTCTGAAGATCCAGAAGATCGACTCGAACGCGCGCTCGTCCATGGCCGACGACCTCAAGGCAGGACGGCCGACCGAAATTGCTTATTTGAACGGGGAGGTCGTCGCGCTGGCGAAGAAGCTCGGACGCAGGGCGCCGGTCAACGAAGCGATCGTCTCTCTTATCCGCCAGGCCGAGATGGGCGTCGAGCTCCTCTGGGAGCCGGCGAAGCTGCGCGCCCACGTCCTCGAAGACCATAAGGCGGCACCGATCTTCGGCTACTGAGTTTGACAAGGCGCGAGCGCCCCCGCAGGAGCGCTGCCAAGCCCCCGACCGGAGTGCTCCATGCGCCTATTCGCCACCGCTTCGCTGCTCGCTCTCACTCTCGCCGGCTGCGCGAGAACCACCGACCGGACCGCCCCGGCGACTCCCGCGGCCCCCGCCCCGCAGGCCTCCCGGCAGATCCCGACCCAGCTTCCGGCCGACGTGAGGCCGCTCCAATATACGATCAACGCGACTCCCGATGCCGCCAGGCTGCGCTTCAAGGGCCGGGTCGACATCGATATCGAGGTCCTGAAGCCGACCTACTTCATTTCGCTGAACGCGGCCGAGCTCGACTTCATCGACGTCTCCCTGAGCGGCGGCGAGTCCGGCGCCCGCATTCCCGCGCGCAAGTTCCTGGTCGACAATGACAAGCAGATCGCGACCATCCGATTCGGCAACGAGAGCGCCCCGGGCCGCTACCGGCTGACGATCGATTACAGCGGCAAGATCTATACCCAGGCGGCCGGCCTGTTCGCGCTCGATTATGAAACCGCGCAGGGCAAAAAGCGCGCCCTCTTCACCCAGTTCGAGGCGCCCGACGCCCGCCGCTT
>JBEVDE010000466.1:0-6383 GCA_040514175.1 Allosphingosinicella sp.
ACTTCGAGGTGGTCCTGGTCATCAGCCCGGCCGACCCGATCACCGCGAGCGACTTCATCCTCTAGGCCGAAGCGGCATTCATGGGGCGCTTTCTTCCCCTCTCCCGTAAGGACGGGAGAGGGGTTCAAGCGGCTGCACCCACGGCTGAGTGTCGATACAGCCCAGGCCTCAGGGCGATAGAAAAGGGGCGCGGCCGGGTGGCCGCGCCCCTTTTCTATTGCCGGGCCCGATCGAGCCGCGCGGCCGCCGGCGGCGGACGCGAAAAAGCCGCCGCGGGACCCGCGGCGGCTTTTTCAGATCGCCGATTCGTTAGGAGGGGTTGGTGATCGCGTCGGTCGCGGGACCAGACGAATCCTCCGCGCTGCCAGCCGCAAGCTGCTGAACCGCAGGGCGAATCCACTCACGGCGAGCGGCGTCTTCGATGGCCATTTCCAGATTTTCACGCGCAACGGTCATTGTCTCACCCTGTCACTAATTCGATCTTCGCATCGGTACCGGTAACCACCGGAGCTGTCAAACCCTTCGCGCGGCGAACAATTCCGGACGCAGGTTGCGCGCGCGGGCGCTTGGCCCTTAAGGGACACAGGAGACGCGAAGGAGAATATGGTGGTCCAGGATATGCGGGTGGAGCGGCGCGGCGAGATGATCGAGACCGAGGTCGAGGGCGAGCTGGTCGCCCTCCATATCGACAACGGCACCTGCTACGGCTTCAACAGCACCGCGACCCGCATCTGGGCGATGATCGAGCAGCCCAGGCTCCTGTCCGAGCTGACCGAGGAGCTGGTCCGCGAATATGACGTCGACAGCGCGACGTGCGAGGCGCAGCTCAAGGCGCTGCTGGACGAGCTTGCCGCCGACGGTCTGGTCGAAATCCGGCCTGCATGACCGCGATCGCGGGCTATTGGAGCCTCGACCATCGACCCGGCGCCGCCGCGCAATGCGAGCGGATGCTCAAATCGCAGCAGATCTACGGCCCTCAGGCGCCGGCCATGGCGAGCGACGGCGACATCGCGCTCGGCCAGCGATTGTTCGGAATAACCGCCGAGGACCGCCGCCCGCAGAGGGTGGCCTCGGGGGGCGGCGGAGCGACTCTGCTCGTCGCCGACGCGCGCCTGGATAATCGCGAGGAGCTTTGCGAGGCGCTCGGCATCGCCGCCGCCGAGGGCCGCGGACTGGCCGATCCCGCCCTCCTCCTGCGCGCGCTCGAGCGGTGGGACGAAGCGGCGGTCGAGCGGCTTCAGGGCGATTTCGCCTTCGCTTTCTGGGATTCGCGCCGGCAGCGCCTGCTCCTCGCCCGCGACTTCATGGGGCAGCACCCGCTCCATTACGCCCGCCGCGACTCCTTCTTCGCCTTCGCCTCGATGCCCAAGGGGCTCCATGCCCTCCCGGAGCTGCCCGCCGCGCCCGACCGGGAGGCGGTGGCGGGCTTCCTCGCCCTCCTCCCCGAGGACGGATCGGAAACCTTCTTCCGGGGCGTCGACAAGGTCCGCGCCGGCGAGATCGTCACCGTCACCCGCGACGGCCTCAATTCGACCCGCTGGTGGCGGCCTTCGCTCGAGCCGCTCGGCCTGAAGCGGACCGAGGATTATGCCGAGGCGTTGCGCGAGCAATTCGACCGCGCCGTCGCCGTTCGCCTGCGCGGCGCCGGCCAGGCGGTCGCGGCCCATCTGAGCGGGGGGCTCGACAGCAGCGCCGTCGCCGCCACCGCGGCCCGGCTGATGGCGGCGGACGGGGGCCGGGTCACCGCCTTCACCGGCGCTCCCCGCGAAGGCTATGATTCGAGCGAGGTCAGAAACGCCTTCGCCGACGAAATCCCCTACGCGGCCGAGGTCGCCGCTCTGTACCCCAATATCGAGCATGTCATCGTCCGCAACGGCGGCTCGCCTTTGGCCGGTCTCGACCGCAATTTCTTCGTCTACGAGCGGCCCGTCCTCAACCTGTGCAACTCGGTCTGGATGCACAGGATCATGGAGGACGCCCGGGACCGGGGGCTGCGCATCCTGCTCAGCGGCGCGCGCGGCAACATGAGCTTCAGCTATGACGGGATGCCGCTGCTCACCCAATTGCTGCAGAGCGGGCGGTTCGCCCGGCTGGCGCGGGAATCCTGGGCGCTGGTCCGCAACGGCACGAGGGCCGGCACGGTCGCGGCCCAGACGCTCGGACCCTTCGTTCCGGTGCCTTTGTGGCAGGCGATCAGCCGCCTTCGGGGCAAGGGCCGCAAGCTTACCGACTATACCGCGATCAGCCCCGATGCCGTCCAGGCGCTTCGGATCGCCGAGCGCGCGGCGGAGCGGGGGCTGGACTTCAGCTACCGGCCCCGGCGCGACCCGATCGAAACCCGGCTCTGGGCGCTCAGGCGGGTCGACACCGGCAATTACAACAAGGGCCACCTCGCCGGCTGGGGGATCGACGTGCGCGATCCGACGGCGGACCGCCGGCTGGTCGAATTCTGCCTGAGAGTGCCGGCGGACCAATATCTGCGCCACGGCATCCGCCGGGCGCTCGCCCGGACCGCCTTCGCCGACCGGCTGCCGGCCGCGATCGTCAACGAGACCCGCAAGGGCTATCAGGCGGCCGACTGGCACGAAGGGCTTGCGGCCGCGCAGGAGGAGCTCGGCGGCGAGCTGGGGCGGATCGCCGCCTGCGACGAGGCCGGGGCCACGGTCGATCACGCGAAGATGCGGGGGCTGGCCGAGGCCCTGCCGTCGGCGGGCTGGCACACGCCCGCGACGACCGAGAAATATCGCCTCGGCCTGCTCCGGGGAGTCTCCGCCGGCCATTTCATCCGCAAGGCGGCGGGCTCCAACCAGTAACATATCGTCTTCCCGGCGGAAGCCGGGACCCCAGGACCAGAAGTCCCGGCGGGTCTCCTCGACGACGGGTCAGTTGCCAAGCGGCATGGGACGGTTCATGACGCGGCCATGCTTTCTCAACGAACGCGCTATACAATTCGCGCGCTCCTCCACCTCGCGGATCGCTACGGCGAAGGTCCGGTCCAGCTGAGCGAGATCGCCGCCCGCCAGAACATCCCGCCCAAATTCCTGACCGTGATGCTCTCGCAGATGATCCGCGAGAAACTGGTCGCAAGCCGCCGCGGCCGGGACGGCGGCTATTGGCTGGCGAAACCGCCCGCCGAGATCAGCTACGGCTCGATCGTCCGGCTCACCCGCGGCTCGCTCGGCCTGCTCCCCTGCGCCAGCCGCTACCGCCACGAGACCTGCAAGAATTGCATCACCGAGGACCAGTGCCGGCTCCACCGGGTGATGCTGATGGTGCGCGACGAGACCGCCCGGATCCTCGACGGGCTCAGCCTGGCCGACGCGATCCCGGAGGATGCGTTCGCCGACACCCCTCTCCCGTCCTTCACGGGAGAGGAGGGGCCCAAGCGAAGCTTGGGAGGTGAGGGTCTGTAGCAGCGAGTCGGCAAGGCCCTCACCTCCCACCGCTTCGCGGTGGGCCCCTCCTCTCCCGCGAAAGGCGGGAGAGGAATATTTAGAGCAATATCCTGAACAGCGCGCCGCCGCTGTCGCTTGTCCCGAGGCCGATCGAGCCGCGGTGGGCGAGGACGACCTGGCGGGCGAGGCTGAGGCCGACTCCGGTGCCCTTCGCCTTGGTCGTGAAGAAGGGGAGGAAGACGTCCTGGCGAAGCGCCTCGGGCACTCCCGCGCCATTGTCCGAAACCTCGATCTGGACCCGGGCCCCCGCCACCGCGGCGAAGGACAGCGAGACGGCCGGCGCTTCATCATGGTCGCGGGCCGCTTCGGCGGCGTTGCGAAGCAGGTTGATCAGCACCTGGCACATCAGGTCGGGATCGGCGTCGAGCGTCAGCCGGTCCGGAACGACCTCGAGCGACAGCGCCACGCCCAAAGCGTGGTCGCCGGCCCGGAACAGGGATTCGAGCTCGCGGGCCCAGGGGAGGACCTCGAAATGGCGGCGGCGGACGACCGGCGTTCGGCTGATCTGGCGGTAGCTCTCGACGAAATGCATGACTCCGTCGGCCCGGCGGGCGAGGGTCTCGACCGCTGAACGGGCGTCGGCGACGAGCGGATCGCCGCCGCGGTCGGCCTCGGCCATCAGCCCGGCCGCGCTCTGGGCGAGCGAGGTCACCGGAGTCATCGAGTTCATGATCTCGTGGGTGAGGACCCTGACGAGATCGCTCTGGGCGGCGATCTCGACCGCGTTCAATTCGCCCTGGATCGGCTGCACCGCGACGACCCGGACCATTCCGCCGAGCCGATGGACCGAGGCGGCGCTGACCATCGCCGTCTGCGGAAGCTCGTCGAGCATCAGCGGGACGAGACGCGGCTTGCCGACCGCGTCCTCGCCGAGCGCCGTCGCGAAGGTTTCGCCATAGATACGGTAATCCTCGATGCGGACTCCCTGGTGGCGGACGAACAGGCGGCGCGCCGCCTTGTTGGCGAGCTCGACCCGGCCGTCGGTGTCGACGGTGAGCAAGGGCGCCGGCGCATCGTCGAGGACGGCCTCGCAGAAGCGGTTCGATTCGGTCAGGCGAAGACGCTCGTCGCGAAGGCTCCTGATCCCCTCGTCGAGCGCCCGGCCGATATCGGTGAAGCCGCTGCCGTCGGCGCGGTGCGCGAAGCTTTGCGAAAGGTCGCCGAGCCGGACCGCCTCGAGGAAGCGGGCGAGCTCCATGTTGGTGCGCTGGATGTAGCGCCACAGTTCGTACAGCGCCCACAGGCACAGGCCGGCGGCGAGCAGCCGGGCGACTCCGAGCCCTTCGACGTCGAGCGCCTCGAGGAACAGAAAGATGGCGCCGAGCAGCATCGCCGCCCGCCAGCCGAGGCCGGCGACGAAGCGGCTCCTAAAGCCCATGGGATAAATCCTCCCCTGCATTTGCAGGGGAGGGGGACCATGCGAAGCATGGTGGAGGGGCCTTGCTGAGTCCGAAGAACCCCTCCACCGCGCTTCGCGCGGTCCCCCTCCCCGCGAAACCGCGGGGAGGATTTAGAGGGCTCCTAAAGCCCATGCTTGTCCATGCGGCGGTAGAGCGAGGCTCGGGTGAGGCCGAGCTCCTGGGCGGCGAGCGAGATGTTGTAGGCGTGGCGCTTCAGCGCCTGCTCGACCATCTGCTTCTCGGCGCGCTCGAGATTGAGGTCGGCGCCGAGCGCCGGCGGGGTGCTGGTCGCGGCCGGGCGGGGCGCGGTCGAGCGCGACAAAGAGAAATCCTCGAAGGTGAAGGCGCCGTCGCCGGCGAGGATGACGGCGCGCTCGGCCGCATGGCGCAGCGCCCGCACGTTGCCGGGCCAGTCGTAGGCGACCAGCGCCGCCATCACCTCGGCGGGGAGCTGGCGCGCCGGCTTGGCATATTTCTTCGCATAGAGGGCGACATAATGGTCGACGAGGACCGGTATGTCCTCGCGCCGGTCGCGAAGCGGCGGAAGCTCGATCTCGACCGTGTTCAGGCGGAACAGAAGATCCTGGCGGAACAGGCTCTCGTCGGCGAGCCGCTCGGGCGGGAGGTTGGTGGCGGCGACGACCCTGACGTCGATCGACACCGGCTTGTTGGCGCCGACCGGGGTGACCTGGCGCTGCTCGAGCGCGGTCAGAAGCTTGGGCTGGAGGTGGAGCGGGAGGTTGCCGACCTCGTCGAGGAAGAGGGTGCCGCCGTCGGCCGCCTGGAGCCGGCCGATGCGGTCGCCGCGGGCGTCGGTGAAGGCGCCCTTGACGTGGCCGAACAGCTCGGATTCGAAGAGATTCTCGGCCACCGCGCCGAGATCGACCGAGACGAAGACGTTGCCCGAGCGGCGCGACTTGCCGTGAAGCTCGCGCGCGACCAGCTCCTTGCCGGTGCCGTTTTCGCCGAGGATGAGCACGTTGGCCTCGGTCGGCGCCGCCCGCTCGATCAGCGAATAGACCCGCCGCATCGCCGCGGAAGTGCCGAGCAGGGGAGTTTCGCCGCCCGCCGCCGGAGCGGAGATGGCGACCGCGCGCTTGCGCTCGGTCACCGCCGCCTGGCGCGAGGTGCGCAGCGACGCCGCGGTCCGGACGGTCGCCAGAAGCCGCTCGTTCGACCAGGGCTTGGAGACGAAGTCGGTGGCGCCGCGCTTCATCGCCTCGACCGCGATATTGACCCCGCCATGGGCGGTGATCATCACCACCACCGCCTGCGGGTCCTTGGCCAAGATCTCGCCGAGCCAGTGGAAGCCTTCGGCGGCGTTGGTCGCGCCGCGGCCGAAATTGGCGTCGAGCAGCACGACGTCGGCCGGCTCGCCGTTCATCGTCACGAGTGCCTCCTCCGGCGCCTGGAAGGTCGCCACCTCATCGAACAATTCGCGCAGCAGAAGCCGCGCCGAAAGCAATATGTCGGGATCGTCGTCGATGATGACGCAACGTCCGAATAGTTTCGACACTGTCCCCGCTCC
>JBEVDE010000037.1:0-6550 GCA_040514175.1 Allosphingosinicella sp.
CGCTACGACATCTCGCGCGACACGAGGCTGCGCTCGGTGATCGAGGCCGAGCGGATCACCGCCGACAGCTACATCTCGATCGCGGGCTGGGCGTTCCAGGGCCTTCGGGTCACCGACGTCGCCGGTCAGCAGCCGGTCGCGCTGCCCGCGATCGACGCGCGCTGGCGCCTGCCGAGCAAATATTGGGGCGGGCAGGTGGAGCTTCAGGCGAACAGCCTCGCCATCCTGAGGACCAGCGGCCAGGACACCCAGCGCGCCTTCGCCGGAGCGCGCTGGGACCGGCGCCGACTCACGCCCTGGGGGCAGGAGATGCTGCTCACCGCTTATGCGCGCGGCGACCTCTACCACAGCAGCGACACCCTGCTCACCGACACGATCATCTATCGCGGCGAGGAGGGCTGGCGCGCCCGCGCGATCGGGGCGCTCGCCGCCGAATTCCGCTGGCCCCTGGTCGGGCCGTTCATGGGCGGCACCCAGCGGCTCACCCCCCGCCTCCAGCTGGTCGCTTCCGGAGCGACCGACAATCTCGAGGTCCCGAACGAGGATGCCCGCTCCGTCGATCTCGAGGACAGCAACCTCTTCGCCCTCAACCGCTTCCCGGGCTACGACCGCTGGGAGAACGGGCCTCGGGTGACCTACGGAATGGACTGGGGCCTCGACCTGCCGGGGATCGCGGTCCGGACCACGATCGGCCAGAGCTACCGGCTCGACGACAAGCAGAGCATCCTTCCTCCCGGCACCGGCCTTTCCGGGCGCTTTTCCGATTATGTCGGCCGGACCAACGTCAAGGTCGGCCGCAAGCTGAACCTCGTCCACCGCTTCCGGATCGACAAGGAAAGCCTGGAGCTGCGCCGCAACGAGGTCGACGCCGTCGTCGGCGGCCGCCAGACCTACGCCACGATCGGCTATCTGCGCCTCAACCGCGATATCGACCCGACCCTCGAAGATCTTCGCGACCGGGAGGAGATACGCCTGGGCGGGCGCGTGCGCTTCGCCCGCTACTGGTCGATCTTCGGCTCGACCGTCATCGACCTCACTGACGCCAAGGAGAGCCCGCTCTCCTCCGCCGACGGCTACGAGCCGGTCCGCCACCGGATCGGAATCAGCTATGACGACGATTGCCTCGAGATCGGCGTGACCTGGCGCCGCGATTACGACCGGGTCGGCGACATCGACCGCGGCAACACCTTCCAGTTCCGGGTGGCGCTGAAGAATCTCGGGCGCTAAAGACGGTCGGTCAAGCTGGGGTTCAGCATATTTCAGGCAATTCTAGCGGCCTGCATTAATTGGAGGAATGATGAAGCTCGGCATTTACCACGGGGCGGCGCTCATGCTGGCCGGCTCACTCGCCGCCGCGGCCGTCGCGCAGACCGTCCGCGATCCGGCGCCGGCGGCGCCGTCGGCGAGCCTCAGCATCCCGGCCAACCCGCAGTTTCTCACCGACGGAGATCCCAATCTCCGCAAGGCGACGGCGATCGTCAACGGCACCGTCATCACCCGCACCGAGGTCGACCACCGGCTCGCCATCATCAGGATGGCGGCCGGAGGCGAGATTCCGGCCGAGGAGCTGCCGCGCCTTCGCCAGCAGGTGCTTCGCAACCTCGTCGACGAGGTGCTCCAGATCCAGGCGGCCGAGCAGGCCGACATCAAGATCAGCAAGAGCGAGATCGACCAATATTTCGCCCGCTACGCCCAGGGCCAGTTCAAGATGACGCCCGAGCAGATGTCCACCTTCCTTCGCACCAACGGCGCTTCGTCGGAGACTTTGAAGCGGCAGATCCACGGCGAAATCGCCTGGGCGCGGTTGCAGAGCCGCAAGATCGAGCCGTTCGTCAACATCAGCGAGGACGAGGTCCAGGCCGTCATCGAGCGGCTCAACGCCGCCAAGGGCACCCAGGAGTTCAAGGTCTCCGAAATCTTCCTTTCGGCCACGCCCGAGACGGCCGCTGAAACCCGCGCCAATGCCGATCGCATCGTCCAGCAGCTGCGCGGCGGCGCCTCCTTCCTCGCTTATGCGCGCCAATTTTCCGAGGCCTCCACCGCCGCGACGGGCGGCGATCTCGGCTGGGTTCGGGCCGGCTTGCTTCCGGAGCCGCTCGCGGCGGCCGTGCAGGCCATGCCGGTCGGCGCGATCAGCGATCCGGTCGCCATTCCGGGCGGATTTTCGATCGTCTCGGTCGCGGATACCCGCCAGGTGCTCACCGCCGACCCGCGCGACGCCGTCCTGAGCCTCAAGCAGATGACCGTCCGCTTCGCCCCGGGCAGCCCGAGGAACGTCGTCGAGGAAAAGGTCCAAAGCCTGCTCAAGGCCGTTCAGACGATGGGCGGCTGCGGCGGCGCGGAGGCGGCGGCGGTGCCGATCGGCGCCGAAGTCGTCACCAACGACCAGGTCAAGGTGCGCGAGCTGCCGCCGCAATTGCAGCAGACGCTGCTCAGCCTCGGCCTCGGCCAGGCGACCCCGGCCTTCGGCTCGGCCGACGACCGGGTCAGCGTCCTCGTGCTGTGCGGCCGCGACGATCCCGAGGTCACGGGCAATCCCAGCTTCGAGCAGATCTACAACCAGATTGCCGAGAACCGGGTCAATTTGCGCGCCCGCCGCTTCCTTCGCGACCTCAGGCGCGACGCGGTGGTCGACTATCGCTAGAATAATCCTCTCATGATCGCTCCCCTGGCCGTCGCGCTCGGGGATCCTGCCGGGATCGGACCCGAAATCACGGCCAAGGCCTGGGAGCGGCGAATCGCGGATTCGCTGCCGCCCTTCTTCGCCGTCGGCGCGCCCGAGGCCCTGCGCGCGATCTGGGGCGGTCCGCTCGAGGTCGTCGCCGGGCCGGACGAGGCCGCCGCCTGCTTCGAGGGCGCCCTGCCCGTCATCCGGATCGACGCGGCCGGCGACACCCGTCCGGGCCAGCCGACTCTCGAGGGCGCCCGCAACTCGCTCGACGCCCTCGAGCTCGCGGTCGGCCTGACCCGCTCGGGCGCGAGCTCGGCCCTGGTCACCGGCCCGGTCTCCAAGGCGCAGCTCTACGCCATCGGCTTCACCCACCCGGGGCAGACCGAGTTCGTCGCCGAGCGCTGCGGAATCGCGGCCGACATGGTGGCGATGATGCTGGCCGGCCCAACCCTGCGCACCGTCCCGGTCACGACCCATGTCGCGCTTCGCGACGTTCCGGCGCTGCTCACCACCGAGCTCATCGTCCAGCGCGGCCGGACGACGATCCGGGCGCTCCGGCGGCTGTTCGGGATCGAGCGGCCGCGCCTCGCCGTGGCCGGCCTCAACCCCCATGCCGGCGAAGGCGGAGCGCTCGGCCGGGAGGAGATCGACATCGTCATCCCCGCCCTCGACCGGCTGCGCGAGGAAGAGGCCCAGGTCACCGGACCGCACGCGCCCGATACGATGTTCCACGCCCGGATGCGCTCGACCTACGACGCCGCGCTCTGCCTCTATCACGACCAGGCGCTCGTGCCGCTCAAGACCCTCCATTTCGACGAGGGCGTCAACATCACCCTCGGTCTGCCGATCGTGCGGACCTCGCCCGACCACGGCACCGCCTTCGACATCGCCGGCCAGGGCAAAGCCGAACCGACCGCGATGCTTGCGGCCCTGAAGATGGCCGCCGCCTGCGCGGGCCGGATGGCGGCGGCGTGAAGCCCCTGCCTCCGCTGCGCGAGGTGATCGCGCGGCACGGGCTGAGGGCGGCCAAGTCGCTCGGCCAGAATTTCCTGCTCGACGAGCAATTGCTCGACCGTATCGCCCGGGTCCCGGGCGATCTCGAGGGGCAAAGGGTCTATGAGGTCGGCCCGGGCCCGGGCGGCCTCACCCGCGCGCTCCTGCGCGGCGGGGCGGAGGTGGTCGCGGTCGAACGCGACCGGCGCTGCCTCCCCGCCCTCGACGAAGTCAGCGAAGCCGCCGAAGGCCGGCTGCGCGTGATTGAGGGCGACGCGCTCGCGATCGACGAGCGCCGCGAAGCCGGGGCGGGAGCGCATGTCGCGGCTAACCTGCCCTACAATGTCGGCACCGCCTTGCTGGTGCGCTGGCTGGGCGGGGAGTCCTGGCCGCCCTGGTGGCGCTCGCTGACACTGATGTTCCAGCTCGAGGTGGCGGAGCGGATCGCCGCCCGCCCGGGCACCGGCGCCTACGGCCGGCTGGCGGTGCTCGCCCAGTGGCGAAGCGAGCCCAGGATCGCCATGAAGGTCCACCGCTCCGCCTTCGTGCCGCCGCCCAAGGTGATGTCGGCGGTGGTGCATATCGTTCCGAAGGCGGCGCCCGAGGGGGTGAGGGCGGCCACGCTCGAGCGGCTGACGGGGGCGGCGTTCGGGCAGAGGCGCAAGATGCTGAGGCAGAGCCTGAAGGGGCTGGAGGGGGCGCTGGAGGCTTTGGCGGAGGTCGGGATCGACTCGGAGCGGCGCGCGGAAACCCTCACCGTGGAGGAGTTCGTCGGCGTGGCGAAGGCGATGGACGCTTGAATCCTCCCCGTCGAAGATGGGGAGGGGGACCATGCGAAGCATGGTGGAGGGGTAACTGGCGAGTCTTGCGAAATTACCCCTCCACCACCCTTCGGGTGGTCCCCCTCCCCACCGCTTCGCGGCGGAGAGGATTAAGGCTTGGGCGCGCCGACTTCGGGCCGCTGCGCCGTCAGCACTTCGGGCGGCGGGCCCTTGGCGATGACGGCGGCGAGCTGGGTCGCCTGCGGGCAGGGATTGGCGCACAAAGTCTTGATTCGGGCGAGATTCTGCTTGGCCCGCTCGACCGCGCCGCGCTGGACCAGGGCCTCGCCCTGGCCGGCGAGCGCGGCGACGTCGTTAGGCTCGAGCTTCAGCGCCTCGAAATAGAATTTGATCGCCTTGCCGGGGAGCTTCAGCCCCTGCGCGGCCCGGGCGAGGCCGATATAGGCCTGGCGGTTGCGCGGATCGAGGGCGAGCGCCGATTCGAGCATGTCGGTCGCTTCCTGATAGCGCGCCTGGGCCGCAAGCGCCTGGCCCTGCTGGGTGAGCGCGACCGAACGGGCGTCGATCTGGTCGTCGGGCTTCTGGCCCTGGCCGGCGCTCGCCATGGTCGCCAGCGCGATGGCGACGGTGAGGGCGATGGGGGTGAGGCGCATCAGTAACTCCATGATCTATTTCGAGCGACAACCTAGCATGGCGCCCGCCACCGCGCGACGAAAAAGCCGTCCGTGCCGTCCTGCGCCGGGGTGAGGATCCGCCCCGGGCCGGCGGTTCGTCCCGCCATTATACCCACTTCTTCGGCGACCATGGCTGAACGGCTTCCGAACGCCGCCGCCTGGCCCCGTCCTTCTTCGGCCAGAAGCGAGCAGACGGCATAGACGATACGCCCGCCCGGCCGGACAAGTTCCGCTGCAAGGTCAAGCAGATAGGACTGGAGTTTGACATATTGTTCGAGGCGTTTGGGATCGAGCCGCCAGCGCAGCTCAGGGTTGCGGCGCCAGGTGCCGGTGCCCGAGCAGGGCGCGTCGACGAGGATCAGGTCGGGCGCGTCGACGAGGTCGGCGAGCGCCTCGAGCTCCCGCCCCGGGTTGAGCAATCTCGGCTCGACGATCGTCACGCCCGAGCGCTTCAGCCGGAGCTCCATCCGCGAGAGCCGGCCGCGGTCGGTGTCGGAGGCGACGAGGCGGCCCGAATTGCGCATTTCGGCGGCGAGGGCGAGGGTCTTGCCGCCGGCGCCGGCGCACAGGTCGAGCACGGTCTCGCCAGGCCCGGCGGCGCAGGCCAGAGCGAGCAGCTGGCTGCCTTCGTCCTGGACCTCGACGAGCCCGGCGCGCCAGGGCTCGCTCTCCTCGACCGGGACGGCGTCGGCAAGCCGCAGGCCGAGCGGCGACAAGGGGGTCGCGACCGAGCCCGGAAAGGCCGGCAGGAGGTCGTCGCGCCCGGCGCGGAGGCTATTGACCCTGAGATCGAGCGGGGCCCGGGCGAGGAGCGACTGAAGATCGGCCGGAGTCACCGCCGGATCGAACCGGCGGACGAGCCATTTCGGGACCGCGGTGGATTTGGGAGTCACGCCCGTCTCCCCCGGCGCGACTTCGGCCGGACCGTGCGGCGAGCCGTCGAACGCGGCGAGCAGCGCCGCATCCTGCGACGCCAGCCCGAGCAAGGCGGCGCGGCCGGAGCGGGGCGGCTCCGGCCAGGCGCGGATCGCGCGGTAGACGAGCTCGCGAACCGCCCGCCGGTCCTTCGAGCCGGCATAGCGGCGGGTCTTGAAATAGCGCGCGATGACCGTGTCGGCCGCGGCGCCGCCGCCCTTTACCGCGGCGATGATCTCGTCGAGCAGCTCGATCGCCGCCTCCGCCCTCGCCGCCGGGGTCATGACTTAGGGTCCGGACTCAATACCGGAGATAACCGGGATCGTCCGGGGCAGGCGGCTGGGTAGGAGAGCGCCGCCGGGCGGGCCAGGCAGCCCGGCCAAGGTGCTCGACGCCCCCAGCCGGCTTCTCCGGCCGACCGCAAAGCGGCGGGCTGTCCTTTGCCGTCTGGCTACGTCGCTGCGTCGGTCACGATGAATGTTCATCGCTCCCTCCTTACTCCTTGCCAGACAACA
>JBEVDE010000081.1:0-6282 GCA_040514175.1 Allosphingosinicella sp.
AATACTCGCCGGGCCCTGGGCCGGGCAGCTGCTCGCGGATCTGGGCGCCGACGTCGTCAAGGTCGAGCGGCCCGGGACCGGCGACGACACGAGGCAATGGGGGCCGCCCTTCGCCGCGGACGGCGCCTCGGCCTATTTCCACAGCTGCAATCGCGGCAAGAGCTCGGTGGCGATCGACCTCGAAAGCGCCGAAGGACAGGCGCAGGTGCGCGCGCTCGCCGTCGAAGCGGACGTCCTGATCGAGAATTTCAAGGTCGGCGGGCTGGCCAAATACGGGCTCGACCACCCTTCCCTCGCGGCGCTCAATCCGCGTCTCGTCTATTGCTCGATCACCGGCTTCGGCCAGACCGGGCCCTATGCTGCCCGGGCGGGCTACGATTTCATCATCCAGGGCATGGGCGGCGCGATGTCCCTGACCGGGGAGCCGGACGGGGCGCCGCAGAAATCGGGCATCGCTTATGCCGACCTCTTCACCGGCCTCTATGCGAGCGTCGCCATCCTCGCCGCGCTTCGAGAGCGGGACCGGAGCGGCGCCGGCGCCCATATCGACATGGCGCTGCTCGACACCCAGGTGGCGGTGCTCGCCAACCAGGCGCTGAACTGGATGGTGTCCGGAGACGTTCCAACCCGGATGGGCAACGGCCACGCCAATCTCGTCCCCTACCAGGCCTTCAAGGTCGCCGACGGCGAGATCATCGTCGCCGTCGGCAACGATCGGCAGTTCGAGCGCTTGTGCGGCCTGCTCGGGCTCGAGGAGCTGGCGGCCGACGAGCGCTTCCGCACCAATCCGGCGCGGGTGGTCAACCGGGCGGCGCTGATCCCGCGCCTCGAGCGGGCGATGCGCGGCCGCGGGCTTCGGGAATTGTCCGAAGCGCTCGAGGCCGCGGGCATCCCGGCCGGGCCGATCAATGCCGTCGACGCCGTCTTCGCCGATCCGCAGGTCATCCACCGCGGCCTCAGGATCGAGGGCGAGGCGCCCGGCCTCGCCTCCCCCATCGTCATCGACGGCAAGCGCCAGGCGGCGCAAGCGCCGGCGCCCCGGCTCGGGGAGCCCAGGCCGTGCTGATCCAATATGGCGTCATCCCGGTCCGGCCGACGACGGACGGCAAGGTCGAAGTGCTGCTTATCACGTCTCGGGACACCCGGCGCTGGGTCGTCCCGCGGGGCAACCCCATCGCCGGCAAGAGCGCGATCGCATCGGCGGCGCAGGAAGCCTTCGAAGAAGCCGGGATCAGCGGCCTCGTCGAGCCCGAGCCCCTCGGCCGCTACCGCTACGACAAGCGGCGACGCGACGGGACTTCGGTCGAAGCAGAGGTCTTGCTCTTCCTTATGGGGGTACAGAAGCTTGCCAAGCATTGGCCGGAAATGGGCCAGCGTGAGCGGCGCTGGTTCGAGGTCGAGGAGGCGGCCGGCGCCGTGCACGAATCCGATCTCGCCGAGCTGATCCGGCGGGTCGGCGGGACACCGTCACAAAAGTGAAACAAAAGCCGGGCGGCCGTGTTAGGGAGCCGCGACGGCTCAGGGGGAAAAGATGCTGAAGATGTTCCGGGCGATAATGCCGAAAGAGGCCGGTTTCTTCGACATGTTCGAGCGCCACGCCGTCACCCTGGTCGGCGGCGCCGAGGTGATGAGCCGGATGTTCGCCAAGGAGGAGGGAATCGTGGAGGCGTGCCGCCAGATCTCCGCCTTCGAGCATCAAGCCGACGACGTCACCCGCGAGGTGCTCCACGCCGTGCGCCGGACCTTCATCACCCCGTTCGACCGAAGCGCGATCACCGACCTCATCTCGTCGATGGACGATGCGATCGACGAGATGCAGAAGACGGCCAAGGCGATCACCCAGTTCGAGGTCGCCCATTTCGAGCCGGAGATGCGCGACATGGCGGCGCTCGCCGAGCAGGGCGCGAAGCTGGTGAGCGAGGCGATGCCGCTGCTTCGCAAGATCGGCAGCAACCATCTCGAACTCGACCGGATCACCGAGAAGATCGTCCATCTCGAGGAGGAAGCCGATCATCTCCACGACGCCGGACTCAAGGCGCTTTTCCTGAGGCATCGCGACGGCAATGCAATGGGCTATATCGTCGGCCGCGAAATCTACAGCCACCTTGAACGGGTCCTCGACCGCTTCGAGGACGTGGCGAACGAGATTTCCGGCGTCGTCATCGACCACTCCTGAAGGGAGCGCGAAACGGATGCACGAGCTGGCCCTGCCGCTGCTCATCGGCCTTATCGCCATCGCGCTGGCGTTCGATTTCCTGAACGGGCTCCACGACGCCGCCAACTCGATCGCCACCGTCGTCGCCACCCGCCTGCTCAGCCCGGTCCAGGCGGTCGCGTTCGCCGCTTTCTTCAACTTCGCCGCTTACTTCCTGTCGCTCGCCGTGCCGAGCCTGCACAAGGTCGCCGACACGATCGGCAAGGGCCTGATCGACAAGGATCTGATCACGCCCGCCGTGGTGTTCGGAGCGCTCATCGGAGCGATGTTCTGGAACGTCGTCACCTGGCTCAAGGGCATCCCCTCCTCCTCCAGCCACGCCCTGGTCGGCGGCCTGGTCGGCTCGGGCGTCGCCCATGCCGGCCTCACCGGAGTCCAGTGGACGGGGCTCAACAAGACCCTGATTGCGATCGTCCTGTCGCCGCTGCTGGGAATGATGCTGGCGATGCTGATCATGCTCCTGACGAGCTGGCTGGCGTTCCGGGCGAGCGCCCGCGGCGCCGAGCGCAGCTTCCGCTCGCTCCACCTCGTCTCCTCGGCCGCTTATTCCATCGGCCACGGCCTCAACGACGCCCAGAAGACGATGGGGATCATCACCGTCCTGCTCTATTCGACCGGCTATCTGTCGGGCGATTTTCACGTCCCCCACTGGGTGGCGATCAGCTGCTACGTCGCGATCGGCCTCGGCACGCTGAGCGGCGGCTGGCGCATCATCAAGACGATGGGCACGGGCATCACCAAGCTCTCGCAGCACCAGGGCTTCAGCGCCTCGGCGGGCGGATCGGTGATGCTGTTCACAGCCTCCTGGCTCGGCATCCCCGTCTCCACCACCCACACGATCACCGGGTGCATCATCGGCGCGGGGGTCGCGAAGCGGGCTTCGGCGGTGCGCTGGGGCGTGGCCCGCAACGTCGTCACCGCCTGGATCATCACCATCCCCGCCTCGGCGACGGTGGGGGCGCTCTTCTACTGGCTCACGACCTTGTTCTAGTCGAAAATTCCTCCCCGAGATTTCTCGGGGAGGGGGACCGCGCGAAGCGCGGTGGAGGGGTTCTTCAAAGTCAGGTAGGCCCCTCCACCATGCTGCGCATGGTCCCCCTCCCCTGCAAATGCAGGGGAGGATTTAGGCTTAGAACTTGCCCCGCACCTGGAAGCTGAAGATCGGGCCGATCAGCCGGTCGCGATGCTCGATCTGCTGGATGGGGCCGGTGCGGCGGCCGATGTAGACAATGCGGTCCCACATGCTGGTCGCCGCGAAGATATTGCTGATCGTGGCTCGGACGGTGAGGCCCATCACGTCCTTATTCTCGACATAGGCGCTGGACCAGACCGGCCCTTCCCAGAGGCGGCCGACCTCGGTGAGGCGATAATCCTTGGCGTAGAGCGCATAATTGATGTTGCCGCCCCAGGCCCAGTCGCTGCCCGGGATGTCGTGGCGCAAGGTGAGATCGATGAAATGCAGCAAATTGCCGCTGATCGGCCGGTTCTCGCCGGTCAGCGGGTCCTTCACCCGGGTCTTCTGGGCCTGGGCGCGCAGGTCCAGCTTGGCGCCTTTCCAGCCCATCGGATCGAAGTTGAAGGTCGTCTTCCACTCGGCGCCGAAGGAGGTGGCCCGGTCGATATTGCCGCGCGATTCGCCGGTGAGACCGATCGGGATGGTGTCGACGATGTCGTCGTAGCGCCGGCCGTAGAGCCTCAGGGTCGTGGTTCCGTAGCGCCCGAGATTGCGGGTCGCCTCGAGATCGGCCTCCCAGCTCTGGGTCGGAACGAGCTCGACATTGCCGGCATTCTCGCGGTCGTCGGTGAGGTTCACGGTGGCGAGAAAGTCGGCGAAATTGAGCTGGCCGACGCGGCGCTGGAGCTTGAAGCTGACGTCGAGCCGCGGGGCCGCCTTCCAGGCGGCGGAGACCAGGCCCTTGGGCCGCCAGAAGGTGCGCGCGAGGCCGCCGGCGCCGATCTGGCGAAGGTTCGAATATTCGCCGCCGGCGGCGAGCTGGACGGTGAGCTTCGAGGAGAGCGGCCGGCCGTAGCTCGCCATCATTTCGTAGCGGTCCTCCTTGACCGTCGCCGTTCCGCCCGGAAGCTCGATTTCGGTGAAGCTGCCGTCGGGCTCGAGCGCGAGGAATTCGGTGACATTGTCGAGGCTGTTGAACGCGCCCTCGACCGAGATCTGCCAATCGGCCTTGCCCCATTTCCAGCGATATTCGGCGCGGGCGATCCGTTCCTGGGTGTCGGCGACGTTGAGAAAGCGGCTGCCGGTGTCGGGGCGGCCGTCGGCATATTCGGTGCGCACCCCCTGCTCGAACGGATCGTGGTCCGAGCGGGCGAGGCCGATCAGCTTCAGACGGCCGCCGGCGAGCCCGAGCTCATAGTCGCCACCCACCTCCCATATCCACTCGTCCTCGTCGTTGGTGACGTGCCGGACGCGGTCGACCAGGCCCGGCCCGATGCGGGTTCCGAGCTCGCGATAATCGTAGAAGAATCCGCGCAGCGAGGCGTTGAGATTGGCGACCGAATCTCCCGGCCCATCCCAGGTCACCCGGGCGCTGGCGCGGACATCCTCGCCGCTTCCGGTCCAGTGGTCGAAGCGGCGCTCGATCGGCGACCGGTCGGCCGCGTAGACCAGGGTCCGCCCGCTCGCCCCGCTCCGGAAGCTGTTGTTCTGCAAGCCCACATTATAGTCGAACCGGCCGAGCTTGCCGCTCACCGACACCTCGCCGCGGGTCAGCAGCGGCCTGGTGTTGCGCTGGCGGAATTCGGGCCGCCAGGCGAACTGGCCGCTCATCGCATCGGCCTTGACGAAAACGTTGGCGATCTGGCCCGAAAGGCCGGGAAGGCTCAAGGTGGCGGCGTCGACGATCTCGATCCGGGTGACGTTGGAGGCCGGGATACGCCCCAATTCGGTGAGGACGTCGTTCGATTTGCCGGAGATGCGCTGGCCGTTGATCAGGACATTGCCGGTGGCGGCGCCGAGCCCCCGCTCCTGGGTCGCCTCGCGAATGGTGAAGCCGGGGACGTTGCGGAGCATGTCGAGCGCGTTGCG
This sequence comes from Allosphingosinicella sp., assembly GCA_040514175.1. GTDB lineage: Bacteria > Pseudomonadota > Alphaproteobacteria > Sphingomonadales > Sphingomonadaceae > Allosphingosinicella. The sequence continues at coordinate 5,259 of JBEVDE010000081.1, forward strand.
CGGCGCGAAGCGGGTGAAATCGGCGGGAAGGAAGGTCCTGGCCCCCTCGACGGCCGCGGGCGGCGCCGGTTCGGGCGGAGGCGCGTCCCCTGTCTCCTGGGCGAGCGCGGGCGCGGCGACGGCAAAGGCGAGCGCCGAGCCTCCGATCGACAGAAGCCGCGAACTCCGCCGGCAAGCGCCAAACCCCATATATCCCCCCTTCGGTTCTTCCGGCCGGCCTGCCACGAACGTAGCAGGAGTCGTGCCAACGCCTTGAAGGTCACGGCTTTCCTACGATTACAGATGTTTTCGTGAACCCCGGCTGACCGGAAAGCGTCCGCTGCCGCACAGGCTCCGTCCGGGATCGGACAGAAAAGTGGCGACGGTCAGCGCGCTGGACGGCGGAAGAGGAGGATCGGCTCGCCTTTGTACACCGCTTCCTCCCGGCGGGCGAAGCCGCCTTTCTCGGCGATCCGGATCGAGGCTATATTGTCGTGGCTGATGATGGCCGCGATCTCGCCGCCGCCCAGCGCCTCATCGGCCCAGCCGAGAGCGGCGAGGACGGCTTCGGTGGCATAGCCCTGGCCCTGCGCCTCCCGGGCCATGATCCAGCCCATTTCCGGAATGCCCTCGATGCCGGGCTTCATGTCGCGCTTGAAGTCGGCGAAGCCGATCTGGCCGAGATAGGCGCCGTCCTCGCGCCGCTCGGCGACCCAATAGCCGTAGCCGAGCAGCGCCCAAAGGCCGGGCGAGGCCAGGATCTTGCGCCAGGTGTCCTCGCGGGTGGCGGGCGCGCCGCCGAGGAAGCGGTACACCTCGGGATCCACCATCGTCGCCCACTGCGCGTCGAGATCCCCCGAGCGGAAGCCGCGGAGGCGAAGGCGCGGGGTTTCGAGGATCGGAGCGGTCGGGGAGAAGGTGGTCATACCGTCGATACCAGCCAGGAAGCCCCTCTCCCGTCCTTACGGGAGAGGAGGGGCCCGCCGCGAAGCGGTGGGAGGAGAGGGTCTGTAGCAATGAGTCAGTAAGACCCTCACCTCCCAAG
>JBEVDE010000087.1:0-5077 GCA_040514175.1 Allosphingosinicella sp.
TCGGCGCGGATCGGGCCGGTCTCGGGCTGGACCTGGTCGCCATATTTGTCGTTCAGCTTGGCCCGGGTGTAGCAATGGAGCTCGTCGTAGAGCGGCTTCACCTCGCTCCACAGGCGGTCGGTCATCGCCGCGAACTCGTCCGGCGACATGTCGTAGCGCGAGCGCCACATCGCGCCGGTGTCGGGATAGCCGAGCGCCTTGGCGCCCTCGTTGGCGATCTCGGTCAGACGGACATAGTCCGGCCGCATCGGGCGGCCGACATTGGTGTGCCAGCTCGTCCACATCTCCTTGAGCTGCGCGGGATTGCGGACCGTCCCCATCTTCTCCTCGAGGTCGTTGCCGGTCATCGGCTTGCCGTCGAGAGTGCCGCGGCCCTTGCCGTAGGTGGAGCTGAGGCGGGTGGCGATGGTGTTGAGCTCGGCGGCGGCGCCCTCGGTCGTCGGCGCCGGAAGCACCAGCGCTCCGCGCAGGATGTCCAGCTTGCGTTTGGTGTCGTAATCGAGCCCGGGGACGCCCGCATATTTCGCCGCCTCGTTGGCGAAGCGGACCGACATTTCGGTTCCGATCGTGCCGAAATGGGCGGCGAGCGCATCGGTGTCGTCGGTGATGTAGGTGGCGTTGACCCATTGGGCCTTGCTCGAGATGACGACGAACTCGGCAAGCTCCTTCTCGGCGCGGGCGACGAAGGCGCGGGCCTCTTCGAGGGTCGGGGCGGAGGCCCGGTCGGCTTCCGCCGCGATCTGGTCAGCCCGCTCCTCGAGCGACTGGGCGGCGGAGTCCACGGTGGCGACATCCTCGTTCGCGGAAGCGGTGCTGCAGCCGGCGAGGCAGATTGCGAGGGCGAGAGCGGAGACGGTGGATTTCATCGGGGAGGCATCCTCGTTTCTGGTCTGGTTGGCGCGGCTATTGCGCCTCGGGCGGGAGTGAATCAAGCGACAGGAAATCGGCGATGGCGCGGCCGAGCTCGGGCTTGGTGACGGCGTTCATGTGATTGCCCGGAACCTCGACGAAGCGGGCGTCGGGGAGCAAATCGGCGAGGTCCTCGGCGGGCCCGTTGTCCTGGTCCTCGATGCCGGAAAGGACGAGGGTCGGCATGGCGATTGCGCGAAGCTCCCGATCGGTCGAATCGACGAAGCTTGCGAGCAGGGGCAAAAGCGCCTCGGGATCGCCGCCGGTGGTCTTGAGGAAAGCCTCGGCCATCCACTCGTCGGAGCCGCGCGGGTGGGTGCCCATGCCGGTCAGCACCTTTCGGAAGTGGGCCGAGCGGCGGCCAGTCTCGAGCATTCCGCGAAGGCCCATTCCGGCGATCACCAGCCGCCGCGGCCGGGCGCCCAGGATCGCCATCCGGGCCGAGGTCCGGGCGCCGAGCGAATAGCCGCCGAGATCATAGTAGGTGAGGCCGAGATGGGCGATCAGCTCAAGCCCGTCGCGGGCCAGCACGTCCGGCGGGTATGAGGCCTCGTCATGCGGCGCCGCGCTCGCCCCGTGCGCGCGCAGATCGGGCATGATCACCCGGACGCCGCGCGCGGCGATGCCGGCGGCGTGGCCGAAGCGGATCCAGTTCATGTCGGCGCTCGAGAAGAGGCCGTGGAGGAGGACGAGCGCCCTCCCCTCGCCGATTTCGTGCCAGGCGAGCTCGGCGCCGTCGGAGGCAGTGAAGGCGTGGGTCGAGAGGTCGCTCATTCGTTACCCCTGCCGTCGTCCCGGACTTGATCCGGGATCCATGAACCCCGCCCCGCGAGATTGGCAACGACCGTGTTCATGGGTGCCGGATCAAGTCCGGCATGACGGCGGCGCTCAATCCGGCATCTTGCCGGTGGCTTCGATCCAGCGGTCGACGAGGGGTTTGTACTCATCGGTTCGATATTCCGGCAGGCCTTCGGTGTTGATCCAGGCGCGGTGGAGGCTCTCCGCGCCGAAATGGTGCCTGGGCCTGAAACGCGACGGATCGTCGAAAGAGCCGATGGTGAGGTCCATATTCTCGCTGTCCGGGAAAGCGAAGCCGAGCGAGGTGCCGCATTCCCGGCAATAGGGACGGTGGGCGATGGGCGAGGAGGCGTAATAATCGGGCTCATGCTCCCAGGCCACGTCGGCCTTCCTCATGTTCTTGAAGGCGATCGAAACCCCGCCCGTGGCGCGCTGGCACATGCGGCAATGGCACAGATAGGCTTCGTCATTCTCGACCCGCGCCGTGTAGCGGATCCGTCCGCAGGCGCAGCCGCCTTTCATCTCGTCCGTCATGCCGACTCCTCATCGCGAGCGTTCCGGCCGCGAGCAGGGCGCCCAGAGCGGCCAGGGCCATGTCCTTCTGGGCGTCCCACAAATCGCCCTGCTGGCCGTTATAGGCGGTGGCGAGCGATCCCTCCATGGTGAGAGTCAGCAGCCATTCGAAAATCTCGTAAAGCGCGCTGACGGCGAAGACGCTCTCCACCGCGACATAGAGGGCGGCCCGGCGGCCGAAGCCGGCGTGACGGATCAGCGCCTCGCGCACCGGAAGCACCGCGAGCAGACCGTAGCCGAAGTGGACGAGCCGGTCGTAATGGTTGCGGGCGAAGCCGAACGCTTCGCTGACGGTGTGGCCGGTGAGGACGTTCGCGACGTCGTCATAGGGCACGTTGGTATAGGTGTAGCGGCCGCCGATCGTATGCAGGACGAGGAACAGCACGATGCAGCCCAGCGCCGCATCGGACAGGGGCCGGCGGCGGAGCAGGAAGGGCGCGGCGAGCAGCAGCGCCAGAGTGGGGAGATGGTGCAGAGGCGCGGTCTGCGGAAAGGGCTGCTTCACCTGGACCAGGACAAGCAGGGCGGCGAGCCCGGCCAGCATCGCCTTTTGCCGCGCCGGAAGCGCCCGCCAGGCGGCGGTCAAGGCCCGCATCGCCGCTCCCAGCGCCACACCGGGCCGTCCTCGGGATCGACCCGGTCGCCGGCAAAAGCGAAGCCGTTGCGGCGCAGCGCCCGGTTCGACGCATTCTCCTCCGGCAGGGTATGGGCGATGACGAGCGGCGCGCCGGCGGCCGAGGCGACGCCGGTCAGCGCCCCCGCCATCGCCGCGGCGTGGCCGCGCCCCTCGAAGGCTGGAAAGGTCATGTAGGCGATCTCGACCGTCCCTTCCTCGTCGGGCGCGGCCTTGAAGGCGCACAGGCCCACCGGCGTGGCGCCGTCGCAGGCGAGATAGCTTCCCCACGGATCCGGGCGCGGATCGCGCGCGAGGAGGTCGACCGTCTGGGTCAGCATCTCGAGGGCGAGGCCGGGGTCGCCGGGGAAGGCGGGGCGCAGAGCCTCGACCAGAGCCGAAACATCGGCGTCGGCGGCGATCGGCTCGAGCGTGAGGGTGGAGAGATTCGCGGTCACGCTGACGCCATATCGCCGCCCGGCCCGAAGCGGGAGTCCGACGCGCCTGTCCGGAATCGGACGAAGTGGACGAAGTGGACGAAGTGGACGGAATGTCGCTGTTGCTCCCGGGAAACGGGGCGCGCGGAAGCGGTCGCTGGCGACGGGGAGAGAAACGGCCGGCGCGTCCTTGCCACGGGCACCCGGGGCTGGACGACTTTTGCTGCTTTCGTGTCGTTAACTCGAAAGCGTCCAGACTGGTGAAGAGCCGGAGGAGGACCTTCGCCCCGCATTCACGGGGCTTTGACTTGTCCCTTGGGAGGGCGGTGGCTGGGCATCGTCCCCTTGCGAGGGGCGCTGCCCGAGGACCTGGGTCCGCTCTTCAGGTGACGCGAGCTCAAACGATCCCGGATGACTTCGCGCCGGCCGCGCTGCTTCGCCAATGGCTAAGCAGCCTTCCTACCTTCGCCGGTTGCGCACGCCGACTCGTGCAGGGTCGAGCTATTGCCTAAGAGTGAGAACAAGTCAAGAACATTTATGAGGTCGATTGAAAAATCCAGGCTGGATGGGGTCGTCCCCCGTCGCGGAGCCGCCGGCGCCGCGACCTTCAATTTTCAACGCGAAGACGCAAAGACGCTAAGATGCCGAGCGTGCGAAAGAGACCTGCCGCTAACGACACGCTCTGACTCTTTGCGTCTTTGCGTCTTTGCGTTGAAAAATCGTGGGCCTGCGGCCGGGGAGGCTCGCGCGAGATGCGCGGGGATCCCCCGGTCAGGCCGCCTTCTGGAGGTGCTTGCGGCCGAGCAATTCGGCGATCTGGACCGCGTTCAGGGCCGCGCCCTTGCGCAGATTGTCGGAGACGCACCAGAGGCTGAGGCCGTTCTCCACCGTGGAATCCTCGCGGACCCGGCTGATGTAGGTGGCATATTCGCCGACCGCCTCGACCGGGGTGACGTAGCCGCCGTCCTCGCGCTTGTCGACGAGCATGACCCCCGGCGCCTCGCGAAGGATGCGCTGCGCTTCCTCGGCGGAAATCTCGCGCTCGAACTCGATGTTGATCGATTCCGAATGGCCGACGAAGACGGGCACCCGGACGCAGGTGGCGGTCACCTTGATCTTCGGGTCGAGGATCTTCTTGGTCTCGACCACCATCTTCCATTCCTCCTTGGTCGAGCCGTCGTCGAGGAACTCGTCGATATGGGGAATGACGTTGAAGGCGATCTGCTTGGTGAAGACGGCGGGGTCGGTGCCGTCGCCGACGAAGATGTTGCGGCTCTGCTCGAACAGCTCGTCCATCCCCTTCTTCCCCGCGCCGGAGACCGACTGGTAGGTGGAGACGACGACCCGCTTGATTCTGGCGGCGTCGTGAAGCGGCTTCAGGGCCACCACCATCTGGGCGGTCGAGCAATTGGGGTTGGCGATGATGTTCCTGCGGCGATAGCCGTCGATCGCGTGGGCGTTCACCTCCGGCACGATCAGCGGCACGTCCGGATCCATGCGGTAGAGCGAGCTGTTGTCGATCACCGTGCAGCCCGCGCCCGCCGCCTTGTGCGCATAGTCCCGCGAGACGGCCGAGCCCGCGGCGAACAGGGCTATGTCCCAGCCGGCAAAATCGAAATGCTCGATGTTGCGAACCTTCAGCGTCTCGCCGCTGTCGCCGAAATCGATCTCGTTTCCGGTCGAGCGCGGCGATGCCACCACCGCGATCTCATCCAGGGGAAACTGCCGCTCCGCGAGGATGTTGAGC
>JBEVDE010000355.1:0-5021 GCA_040514175.1 Allosphingosinicella sp.
AGCGGGCCGGAATGCCGACCATGGTCGCGCCGGCCGGCACGTCCCTGGTGACCACCGAATTGGCGCCGATCCGCGCTCGCGGCCCGACGATGATCGGGCCCAATATCTGCGCGCCGGAGCCGACGATCACGCCGTCCGGGCGGTCGGCGGGGTGGAGGCTGCGCCGGGCGCGGTTGTGTCCGATGGCCAAATAGACTTCCCCTCCCTGCACGCAGGGAGGGGAGATAACGGCGCACTGGCATTTTCCCCCAACCTCTCTTATTTTGGCCGTCTGGAGTAGTGGGGAATGGCTATGCTGCCGGGGCTTGTTGCGTATCTCGATTCCGTGAAGGCGCGCGACCCCGCCCCGCGAAGCCGCTGGGAGGTGCTTCTCTATCCCGGCGTCTGGGCCCTTGGCTTCCACCGCCTCGCCCACTGGCTTTACAAGGGCGAGCTCTATTTCCTCGCCCGCCTCGTCAACCATCTGAGCCGCTTCCTGACCGCGATCGACATCCATCCGGGCGCCGCCGTCGGCCGCAATTTCTTCATCGACCACGGCTTCGTCGTGATCGGCGAGACCGCGGTGATCGGCGACGACGTCACCATCTACCAGCAGGTCACCCTGGGCGGCACCAACCCGACCGACGGCGTCGCCGGCAAGCGCCACCCGACGATCAGCGACCAGGTCATCATCGGCTCGGGCGCCCAGGTGCTCGGCCCGATCGTCGTCGGGCCGCGCGCCCGCATCGGCGCCAATGCCGTGGTCACCAAGGACGTGCCCGAGGGCGCGACGATGATCGGCATTCCCGCCCGCTCCACCCTGGTCAGCGCCGAACAGAGCAGCTCGGGCAATTTCCTTCCCTACGGAACGCCCTGCTCCGAGCAGTTCGATCCGGCCACCCAGAAGCTCGAATTGCTCCAGTGCGAGGTCGAGGGCCTCAGGCGCCGGCTCGCCGAGCTGATCGAGGAGCGGGACGGCGAGACCAGAAAGGGGCGCGGCCGCGCCTGATGGGTGTCGTCCTCCCTTTTCCGGGAGCCTCATCGCCGCAGATCGGCTTCACCCGGGCCGAGCTGAAGCGGATCATCGACCTTTACGGGCGGATGGTGGCGGCGGGGCTGTGGCGCGACTATGCCGTCGAGTTCGGCCGCGACGGCGCCGCCTTCTGGGCCTTCCGCCGGACCGCCGAGCGGCCCGAATATAGGATCGAGAAGAAGCCCGGCCTGCGCAACCGCCAGGGGATGTGGGCGCTCGTCAACGAGGCCGGAATAGTGGTCCGCCGCGGCGACGAGCTCGGCCCGGTGCTGGCGCCGCTCGAGCGGCGGCTGATGAAGGCGGTGAATGGATAGAAAAATCCTCCCCATCGAAGATGGGGAGGGGGACCAGGCGGAGCCTGGTGGAGGGGTAATGGGCGCAGGCCCGTTCCAGCTACCCCTCCACCACCCTGCGGGTGGTCCCCCTCCCCCTGCGTTCCGCATGGGGAGGATTTTGGTTACGCCGCCACCACCGTCCGGTCCGTGACCGGCAGCCTGGCCTGAAGGCCCGGCGGCAGCGGGCGGACGACCGAGCGGCGGACGCCGTGCCAGAAGGCCGACAGCAGCAGCAGCCCGGAGCCGATGACGAAGGCGGCGAGCGCGATGTTCAGCTCGACCGCCCCGAACTCACGGAACAGGCTGATCAGGGCGAACAGCACGTAGGCGAGGGCGGAGACGAGCAGGGCCCGCCGGTCGATCGCCAAAGCGGTGATCCCCAGCAGCACGTAGACTCCGAGCACGATCAGCGCCTCGCCGATCGAGGCGTCGCCGTCGGTCAGCCCGAGCAGCGAGAAGATCGGATGGACGATGAGCGGCGCCGACAGCAGGTGGAGCCAGAAAGCGACGTCGGAGCGGCGGGTCTCGCGGGCGCGGTCGGACGAATCCCACCACATGGCGAAGAGAAAGACCGTCACGCCGAGGACGAGCGCGCTCCACAGCATGACGTTCTCGAGCGCCGGGACGTCGCCGACGGCGGAGGCGATCAGGGCCATGGCCACGCCGACCACGGTCAAAGCGCCCACGGCGACGGTGATCGGAACCCGGAAGCGGCGCCAGTGGAGCCAGGTCGCACCCGCCGCAACCGCCGCGGAAGCCGCGACGACCAGGGCGATGGCCTGCTCGCTATCCTCGAGCCTCTCCTCGCCGATGGCGAGGACGAAGGTGGTGAGGGCGGTGAGCATCACTCCGCCGGTGAAGGCGAGGAGCAGGATGATGCTGGGGAGCGCCATGCGGCGCTTGCGGGTGAAGAATTCGGCGAGGCCCCAGGCGGTGGCGGCGACGAACAGGCCGGCGAAAGGCGACGGGCCGTCGCCGTCGATATGCGGCCCGACCGCGTAGCCGATCCAGCCGACCGCGAACAAGAGAATCGCCGCGGCGATGGCGACGAAGATGTCGTTGAAGCCGGTGAGGAGGCGGAAATGCTCCTCGTCGACCGCGACGGCGCCGCTTCGGCTCGCCACGTAGGTGCGGAGCGCCGAGGCGGCATCGGGGCTCAACGCCCCCGCCGCGACCGCCGCTTCCAGATCGCTATCGCTGTACATGGTTTTTTTCCTCCCTGAACGGGGAGGCTATATCATTGGTGTGTTAGTGTTGCAAGACAGCAATCCTCCCAGCGGCGAAGCCGTGGGGAGGGGAACCATCCGAAGGATGGTGGAGGGGTAGCTGGCAACGGCCTGCGCCATCACCCCTCCACCAGGCTACGCCTGGTCTCCCTCCCCATCTTCAATGGGGAGGATTTCAGCCCCCCTGCAGCATCTTCATGATCAGCATCGCCTGCTCGGCGCCTGACTGGGGGACGATCTCCTGGCTGCGATCGGTGATCCTGTCCCAGTTCGCCGCGACCTCCTCGACCGTGCGCCGCCCCTCGGGCAAGGCATAGCCCGGGGTGAGGGTGACATAGGCCGCCTGGACGACGCCTGCGCCGGCGCCGACGATCGCGTTGCTCGGCGCCTCCCCGGAGACGAGATACAAGGCGGCCGGGACGACATTGTCCGGGTTGAACAGGCCGAGCAGCTCGGGCGGGAAGATGTCCTCGGTCATCCGGGTCGCCGCGGTGGGCGCCAGGGTGTTGACCCTTATGTCGTATTTGGCGCCTTCGAGGTGGAGGGTCTTGGCGAAGCCGGCGAGGCCCAATTTGGCGGCGCCGTAATTGGCCTGGCCGAAATTGCCGTAGAGGCCGGTCGAGCTCGACGTCATCAGGATCCGGCCATAGGCCTGCTCGCGCATCGTCTCCCACACCGCCTTGGTGCAGATCGCCGAGCCGATCAGATGGACGTCGACGACCGCCCGGAAATCCTCGACGCTCATCTTGGCGAAGCTCTTGTCGCGCAGGATGCCCGCATTGTTGATCAGGATGTGGATCCCGCCCCAGCGCGCCTTCGCCTCGGCGACCATCTCCTCGACCTGATCCGGATCGGTGACGCTGGCGCCGTTCGCCAGCGCCTCGCCGCCCGCCGTCTCGATCTCCTCGACCACCTTCGAGGCGGCGTCGGAGCGGCCCGAGCCGTCGCGGGCGCCGCCGAGGTCGTTCACCACCACTTTGGCGCCGCGCCGGGCGAGCTCGAGCGCATAGGCGCGGCCGAGGCCTCCGCCGGCGCCGGTGACGATGGCGACCCGGCCTTCGAAGCTGATGGTCATATAGTCTCCCGCTCTGCCTCAATCCTCCCCGAGCTTGCTCGGGGAGGGGGACCAGGCGGAGCCTGGTGGAGGGGTAATGGCGCAGGCCTGCTCCAGCTACCCCTCCACCACCCTTCGGGTGGTCCCCCTCCCCATCTTGCGATGGGGAGGATTATTCAGCGCCCATTGCAGATGATGGGGGCCGACGACAACATTCCTTATTTGGGGGCCCGGCCGCGCTCGTAGGTCTGGGTGCAGCGGTCGGTGACGGTGCGGGTGCAGGGCGGCAGCGGGCCGGCGGCGGTCGGGGTCGGCGGCGCGACGGTCGGCATCGGCGATCCGGTGGGCACCGTCTGGGCCGGCTGGTTATAGCCGGCCGGGGCTTCCGCGGGGGCAGAGATGACGGCGATGCCGCGGGCGTCGGTTTCGGGCGAGGCGTTGCCGGGAGCGACCGTCTGGCCCGTCCTCATTGTCGACATGTTGCCCGGTGCGGGCGCGGGCGGAATTGACGTGGTGGCGTCCGGCGCGGTCGTTTCGGTGGTGGTCTCACTAGTGGTGTCGGTTTCTTCCTCCGTCGTCTGAGCGACGGCGGCGCCGCCGAGCATGAGCGCGGCAGCCATCATGATGAGCTTCATTCGAGCCTCCTCGTGGGTGGGGCGGCCGCGCCGGGGCGCGGCGGCATCATCCCTAAACGAGGCCGCGACGGTTTTTCTCCGTTGACGACGACCCGGGGCGCCCGCGAGAGGCGCCCCGTGCTGTGCTAGCGGCGGACTCCGCGCTCATAGGCCTGGACGCAATGGTCCTTGACCGTCTTCGAGCAGCGCGGCGGGGCCGCCGTGCTGGCGGGCGAGCCGGCGCCGGCCTCGCAGGTCGGATAGCCGGTGGTGTTGGCGTTGTAGCCGGCTGGCGTGCAGGCCTGGCCGTCGGGATCGGTGCCCTGCTGGGTCACTCCGCGCGGGCCCATGCTCTGCGAGGGATCGTCGACGGTGTTGCCGGTTTGCGCCAGAGCCGCGCTGCCGAGGGTCAGCGCCGCGGCGAAAAGGATGATCTTCATGTAATGGGTCCTCCTTGGACAAGCGGCCGCGCCTACTCCGGCGGCCCGAACCCTACAAACGAGGGCGAAACGATTTTTCTCCCGACGATCGTCCATAAGCGGGACAGGCCGGCTCGGCCCGTCTCGCCAATGGGCCGCTTTACCCTTATGAAAGAGGCTTGGTCCTAGATGCGGGCGAAGATGAGCGAGCGAAGCGACATTTCGGGCGAGGAAGGAATCGGGCGGCCGGGACCGCGGGTAGGTGTCGGGCGCGGGGCCGGGGGGGGGGCGCCCGGGGGGAACCGCCCGGCGGCGCCGGGCCACCCCGCCCGCCGCGGGGGCCAAGGGGAACATAACGTGG
>JBEVDE010000156.1:0-3700 GCA_040514175.1 Allosphingosinicella sp.
CTCCTGACATGGACGTGCAAGACCAGATCGAAGACTATCTCGCCGCCCAGCCCGAGCCGAAGCGCGCCGACCTGCGGGCGCTTCACCGGCTCATGCTCCGCCTGTCGCCGGGATGCCGCTTGTGGTTCCTGGACGGGCGCGACGAGAGTGGCAAAATCGTCTCCAACCCCAACATCGGCTACGGCCTCCAGACGATGGCCCATGCCGACGGCAGGACGCGGGACTTCTACCGCATCGGCCTCAGCGCCAACACCAAGGGCATATCCGTTTATGTGATGGGCCTCGCGGACAAGACCTTCCTGGCCCGGGCTTATGGCGGACGGCTGGGGAAAGCGGACGTGACCGGCTATTGCCTCAGGTTCAGATCGCTCGGCGACATAGATGTGGACGTGCTCGAGGAGGCGGTCCGGGCCGGGTTCGAGGACCGGGACTGAAACGTCGCTTCGGCCCGAGGCCGGACGAACAATAAAGAGTGACAGTATACATTTTATCGCCGCGACGGGCGTCACGCGCCTGCGGTAAATGTATACTGTCACTGATATTTCATCACCGCTCCGGGCGGAGGCTGGACGGGGTCGGATCGCCTGGCGGACCCCCCGGGCGCCGCGCCCTTCAGCTTTCAACGCGACGACGCAAAGACGCAACGAGTCAGCGGCCGGCCGGGACGCTCGAGCCCCACTCCCACCGAAGGCGCCGCATCCCTCGACGGATCGGGAAATCCCATGGCCTTCGGGACGGACGCGGCATCGTCGCGTCTTTGCGTCTTTGCGTTGAAAAAGATTGGCCTGCGGCGGGCGAGGATGAGGCGCCCGATGCGGGGCGGTTCGAGGCTCGGGGCCGAAACAGGTTCAGGGCGGGCGGCTGGCGCTTGCCGGGGCCCTTGCCCTCGCGGCCCCGCCCGGCGAAGGAGGCTTCCGTGAGCGCGCATGACGAAGACATCGAATGGCGGGTGACGCCGGGGCTGAGCCTTTATCCGGAGACGCTCGCGGCGATGGAGGCGCGCGCCGCCGCGATCCGCGACGGCTCGGCGCCCGAACTCGTCTGGCTGCTCGAGCATCCGCCGCTCTACACCGCCGGCACCAGCGCCGATCCGGCCGAGCTGTTCAATCCCCTGGGCTTCCCCGTCTTCGCCGCCGGGCGCGGCGGGCGCTACACCTATCACGGGCCGGGGCAGCGCGTCGGCTATGTGCTGCTCGACCTCGAGAAGCGCGGACGCGACGTGCGCGGCTTCGTCCATGCGCTCGAGGGCTGGATCATCGCCACCCTCGCCCGGCTCGGAGTCGAGGCGCGGCGGGCGGAGGGGCGGATCGGGATCTGGGCGGACGGGCCAAGCGGCGAGGCCAAGGTCGGGGCGATCGGGGTGAGGGTCCGGCGCTGGGTCACCTACCATGGTTTTTCGGTCAATCTGGCGCCCCAACTTTCCCACTTCTCAGGCATAGTGCCGTGCGGTATTGCCGACTTTCCAGTGACCAGCCTCGACGAGATGGGCGTGCCTTCGGGCGTCGACCGTTTCGACCTGGCGCTGAGAGAAGGGCTCCGCGAGTTCCTGCGCTCCCTGGAGGGGGGACGCGAGTAAGGCTTGAGAGCGCTATCCTTTCCGTTTATTGTGCAAAACTGATTTGGCATAAAAGGGGCCATCCCGTCCAAATCGTCCAACCTAGGGAGTTTCTAAATGCGTGACCTTCTTTCGAAAGTGATGACCGGTTCGATGGTTGCCGGTGCGGCCCTGCTCGTCGCGGCTTGCGGCGGTGGTGAGGATGCGGCTGTCAACAACACCGCGACGAACTTCCAGGACGACACCCTGATGAACACCGGCGACGTCACCGGCGTCGATGCGCTCAACGCGACCACCGATAGCAACGGCCTCGGCACCGCCGCGGACCTCAATGCGACGACCACCACGACCAACACCAGCACGACCACCAACACCGTCGACACCACGACGAACACCGGCAGCGGCAACACCACCGGCATGTAATCGACGGGTCGAATTTTTCGACAGGGGGCCGTCCGGGCGACCGGGCGGCCCTTTTCCGATGCGGCCCCTTTTTTAATTGGGCAGAGGGGTTTAGGAGTGACGAGCCGTGCCGCACGCACGACGGGCACGGCGCGTGAAGCTTTATTGCGAGGCGACCCCTGCTAAGCATGGAGCCAGCGTGTCCAGCGCTCGAGGGGATCGAATGGCCTTCAGGATGAAGCATGGCGGCATGGCCGCCACCGCCGTCGCGGCAGCGCTCGCCGCCGCCGCTCCGGCGACGGCGCAGCTCTATATCAGCCAGCCCGACCTCAGGGCCGCCTCGATCGAGCCCAGCGACCCGCTCGTCGGTCTCCCGCTCGCCAACGCCACCGCGGCCGAGCATCGCGCCAATCTGCTGTGGAATTTGCGCGCGGGCCTCAACGTCGCCGCGCTCCAGTGCCAATTCTCGGACTATCTGCGCGCCGTGCCCAATTACAACGGCCTGCTCGCCCACCACAATGTCGAGCTCGCCGCCGCCTACACGACGCTCAACGCTTATTACAAACGCACCCTCGGCGCGAAGGGACAGAAGGCGTTCGACGATTATTCGACGATCACCTACAACAATTGGTCGACGCTGCAGGCCCAGATGATCTTCTGCCAGACGGCGACCAACATCACCAAGACGGCGCTGGCGGCTCCGAAGGGCCAGCTCTACCCCGTCGCCCAGGCGCGGATGCGGGAGCTCAGGAACGCCCTCGTCCCGGTCTACGACCCGAGGCCGGCCTACCGGCCCTATCTGGTCCGCTTCCGGACGCTGCCGCCGCTGGCGGGGGAATGCTACAACAAGAAGGACGTGCTCCGGCGCGTCTGCGGCGGCACCGCGAAGTAACCTCGCCCCGGCGGCGACTTAAGGAAGCCCGATCAGCTTGTGGGTCTGGAGGCCGAGCCGCCAGCGCGGGTGCGCCATGACGTAGGCGATCGCCGCCGCCGTCGAAGCCTCGCGCTCCGGCCCGTCGAGCGGCTGGAGGATGAAATGCTCGAAATCCCATCCGAGCAACGTCTCCGGATCGATCCCGGCCTGCGGCCAGACCAGTTTGAGCTCGTCGCCCGAGCGCTGCACGACCTCGGTCCCCGCCTTCGGGCTGACGCAGATCCAATCGAGCCCCGCTTGCGCCGGCAGCGTGCCGTTGGTCTCGGCGGCGATCTCGAAGCCCGCCGCGTGAAGCGCCTCGACCAATACGCCGTCGAGCTGGAGCATCGGCTCGCCGCCGGTGACGACGACGAGCGGCCGCTCGCCCTGCATCCATAGCTCACCGACCTGCCGGGCGAGCGCCTCCGCCTCGTAGCGCCCGCCATTCTCGCCGTCGGTGCCGACGAAATCGGTGTCGCAGAAACGGCATTGCGCCTCGGCCCGGTCCTGCTCACGGCCAGACCACAAATTGCACCCCGCGAAGCGCAGGAAGACCGCCCGGCGCCCCGCCTGCATCCCCTCCCCCTGAAGGGTGAGGAAAATCTCCTTGACCGCGTAGCTCACGGCCGCGCCGCGTAGAGGGTGGGATCGGGAAGCCCGGCCTGCTCGAAGCCCCGGGCGCGAAGCCGGCAGCTGTCGCACAGGCCGCAATGGCGGCCGTCCGGCGCCGGATCGTAGCAGGACCAGCTGAGGCCGGCGTCGAGACCGAGCCGGTCGGCCTCGCGCACGATGTCGGCCTTGCTCATGTCGAGCAAGGGCGTCGCGATCCG
>JBEVDE010000228.1:0-3375 GCA_040514175.1 Allosphingosinicella sp.
GGGGCGCTCTACGGCGCCGCCGCGGCGGCGCTGAGCCTCGTCTTCCTGATCCTCGCCCTTCGGGTCCTCGCCAACCGGGCGGGCGAGCCCGAAGCGATGAAGCCGGAAAAGCAGCTCTTCGCTTATTCCATCCTCTATCTGTTCGCGCTGTTCGGCGCGCTCGTCGTCGACAAGGTACTGGCATGACCGATCCCCGCGACGACGAGATCCGCCGCCGGCAGAGGGCCCGGGCGATCATCATGGCGCTCCTCCTCGGCGCCTTCGTCGTTCTGGTCTACGCGATCACCATCGCCAAGATGGGCATGCTGCAGTGACCGATCTCGCCCGCCGCAACGGGCGCACGGCGGGCTTCGCCGCCCTGCTCGTCCTCGCCATGGTCGGCCTCGCCTTCGCCAGCGTCCCGCTCTACCGCCTGTTCTGCCAGGTGACCGGGATCGACGGCACCACCCAGCGCGCCGCGGCGGCGCCCGGCCCGGTCGCCGGCAAGGAAGTGGCGATCCGCTTCGACGCCAATACCGCGTCGGCCCTGCCCTGGCGCTTCGGCCCCGAGAAACCGCGCGAGATCGTCACCATCGGCGAGCGCGAGATGGCCTTCTACACGGCGAAGAATCTCTCGGCGCGGCCGGTCAAGGGGACGGCGACGTTCAACGTCACGCCCGTCCAGGCCGGCAAATATTTCAGCAAGATCCAGTGCTTCTGCTTCACCGAGCAGGTGCTGAAGCCGGGCGAGGAGGTGCGGATGCCGGTGGTCTTCTTCGTCGATCCGCGAATCCTTGAGGACGCCGACACGAAAGAGATCAGCGAAATCACCCTGAGCTACACTTTTTACCCGGTGGATTCGGGCCGAGAGGGAAGCTAGAGGGCAGGTCATCCCGGCAGGATGCTGGTACGACGGCAAAGACAGAGGACGAATGATGGCCGGAGCGAAGAACCATAGCTACCATTTGGTGAACCCCAGCATCTGGCCGCTGATCGGCGCCTTGTCGGGCCTGCTCATGTTCGGCGGCCTCGTCTTCTGGATGCACGATTACGGCTGGTGGTCGGTCCCCAACGAGGGCACCCACTGGGGCGCCCCTCCGGGCAAGGACGGCGCCAAGATGGTCATGGGGATGACCTTCCTCGGCGTGATGGGCCTGATCGGGGTCCTGTTCACGATGTTCGCCTGGTGGGCCGACGTCATCCGCGAGGCCCATGCCGGCGACCATACGCCGGTCGTCCAGCTCCACCTTCGCTACGGCATGATCCTGTTCATCGCGTCGGAAGTGATGTTCTTCCTCGCCTGGTTCTGGGCCTTCTTCAACGCCGCACTGTTTCCGTCGGGGGTCGAATCGATCGGCGGCACCTGGCCGCCCAAGGGGATGCAGGTTCTAGACCCGTTCGGCTTCCCGCTTCTCAACACCCTGATCCTGCTCTGCTCGGGAACGACCGTGACCTGGGCCCACCACGCCCTCATCCACGGCGATCGCGACGGCCTCATCAAGGGCCTGTGGGCGACGATCGGCCTCGGCATGCTGTTCACCAGCATCCAGGCCTATGAATATGCCAACGCGCCGTTCGGCTTTAAGGACAATGTCTATTCGTCGACCTTCTTCATGGCGACCGGCTTCCACGGCTTCCACGTCATCGTCGGCACCATCTTCCTGATCGTCTGCCTGATTCGCGCCTACAAGGGCCACTTCAAGCCGAACCAGCATTTCGGCTTCGAGGCGGCGGCCTGGTACTGGCATTTCGTCGACGTGGTGTGGCTGTTCCTGTTCATCTGCATCTACGTCTGGGGCGGCTGGGGCGCCGAATATCACGGGTAGAGGGGACTGGGGTGACGGACCGGTGAAGGAGCCCGCCCCCGGCGCCGTCGCCCTTCGCGGCCTGTGTCCGCGCTGCGCGGCGAAGAGCCTGTACCAGGGGCTCGCCGGCTTCGCGCCCGAATGCCGGGCCTGCGGACTCGATTTCGCCGGCTTCAACGTCGGCGACGGGCCGGCGGCCTTCCTGATCCTGGTCGTCGGCGCCCTGGTCACCGGTCTCGCCGTCGCGCTCGAGCTGAGCGCGGAGCCGCCGTTCTGGGTGCACATCCTCCTGTGGCTGCCGCTGACGGCCGTCCTGGTCGTCGGCTCGCTCCGGCTCGCCAAGGGGCTGCTTCTCGCCCTCGAATATCGCCATCGGGCCCGCGAGGGCCGGGTGTCCGGCTGATGCGCTTCCCGCCCCTCCCCACCCTCCTCGTCGCCGCCGCGGTCGCGACGATGATCGCGCTCGGCATCTGGCAGCTCCGCCGAGCCGAGGAGAAGGAAGCGCTTCAGCGCCATTATGAGCGCAACCTGACGCTGCCCGCGATCGCCCTTCCCCCGGGCGCCGTGGCGGACGAAAGCCTGCTTTACCGACGCGCCGGCGCTTTCTGCCTGGAGGTCACGGGCTGGCGGACGACGGGCGGCAAGGCCGCCTCGGGACGGGGCGGCACCCGCTTCATCGCCGACTGCCGGACCGGCGCCGAAGGGCCCGGCTTCGCCGCCGACATGGGCGTCTCTCTCGATCCGAAGGCGAAGCCCGACTGGAAGGGCGGCGAAGTGGCCGGCAGGATCGTCGCCGAGCCCAAATCCGGCAATCTGTTCGAGCGCCTGTCGGGAAAGTCGCCGCCGCCGCGGCCGATGATCGTCTCCGCCGCGCCGGCGCCGGGCCTCGAAGCGAGCGCTCCGCCCGCCGCCGATTCGGCCAACAACAGCCTCGCCTACGCATTCCAATGGTTCTTCTTCGCGGCCGCCGCCGCCCTCATCTACGTCCTCGCGCTCCGGCGCCGGCAGCGGGAAAAGTTGCCGCCGCAGGCCTGAGCCACTACCTCTGCGCAGATCATGCAGCTCACCATCCTTGCCAACGGCCTCAAGGTCGCCAGCCGCGAAATGCCGGCGCTCGAAACCGCCGCGGTCGGCCTCTACGCCGAAGCAGGGTCGAGGCACGAGCCGGCGCGGCTGAACGGAATCGCCCATCTGTTCGAGCATATGGTCTTCAAGGGCGCCGGCGGCCGCTCGGCCCGCGAGATCAGCGAGGCGATCGAGGATGTCGGCGGCGACCTCAACGCGTCGACCGAGCGCGACGCCACCAGCTTCATGGCCTCGGTCCTGAGCGAGCACGTGCCGCTCGGCGTCGAGCTCGTCACCGACCTCATCCTCAAGCCTCATTTCGTCGAGGCCGACCTCGAGCGCGAGAAGGACGTCGTCCTCCAGGAGCTGGGCGAGGCCCGCGACACGCCGTCCGACATCATCTTCGACGACCTGTGGTCCGCCGCCTTCGCCGGCCAGGCGCTCGGCCGTCCGGTGCTTGGCGACGAGGAGAGCATCGCCGCGATCAAGGTCGCCGATCTCCACGAGTGGCGCGCCAGCCAGTATC
>JBEVDE010000375.1:0-8464 GCA_040514175.1 Allosphingosinicella sp.
CCTGCGCGGCGCTCCAGATCGAATGACAGGTGATCGGCACGAGGATGAAGCCCGCCAGGACGAGCGGCGGGGCAGCACCATCGCGAGGGCCCCAGCCGCCTGTGGCGATCGCACCTTCCGGTCGCGACCAGAAGGGTTTGCGCCAGACGGAGCAGAAGGAACGCGCCCATGAGCGCTGATTGGAAGTGCAGGACGAGGGCGAATGGCGGCCGCCGCCGGACGGTCAGCGCACCGTGAAGAGGCTTCGGTCGAGCACCTTGCCGTCGGCGGCGACCAGGGCCAGGCGGTGGGCGCCGGGGCCCGGGAGGACCATCGGCCCCTCTGCGGCGGCACCGACGTCGCGATCGTCGAGCACCAGCCTCTCGCCCGCCGAGGCGCCGGTCGCGACGAGCCGGATGCGCTGCCTGGGAAGCGGGATGTCCGGATCGAGCGCGTAGACCGTGCCGGAGACGGGATTGGCGATGCGCGCACGGCGGGCGGCGGGCGGAGCGCTTTCGACCATGGCCTGGCCGGTGCCGCGGAGGAAATATTCCGGACGCGGCGGCTCGATCCCGTCGGCGAAGGCGATGGCGCGCGGCTCGATTCCGGGCGGGCGCGGCGGGGCTCGGCCGGGCCGGTCGCGGTGAAGGGCGAGCATGAGGTCGCGCCAGACCGGCGCCGCGCCGCTGGTGCCGGAAACCCGGCTCATCGAATCGCCTTCCGAATTGCCGATCCAGACGGCGATGGTGAAGCGGTCCGAAAAGCCGATGCACCAATTGTCGCGCATCCCCTTCGACGTGCCGGTCTTAGCCGCCGCCCAGAAGGGCAGGCGAAGCGCGGAATCGAGCCCGAAGGTGACGGCGCGGGCGTCGGGATCGGCCATCATGTCGGCGACGATCCAGGCCGCACCCGGATCGGCCACCGCCTTGGCCTCGCCGGCGGGATCGCCCGAGCGAATCCGAAGCGGGCGGTAGCGGCCGCCGTCGGCGAGCGCCCGATAGGCCGCGGCCTGCTGGAGCAGGGTCACTTCGGCCGAGCCGAGCGCCAGGCTGTAGCCATAATATTCGCCGCCCTCGGTGAGGCCGCGATAGCCCATGTCCCAGAGGCGGTCGCGAAATTCCTCGACCCCGTCGAGAAGCAGGGCGCGCACCGCCGGCACGTTCAGCGAGCCGGCGAGCGCGGTTCGGACGCTGACCGGGCCCTTGAAGCTCCTGTCATAGTCCCTCGGCACGTAGAGGCCCGAGGCGGTGTCGAGCTGCACCGGGCTGTCGTCGAGGATCGAGGCGGCGGTGAGATAGCCCCGCTCGATCGCCTGGCCGTAGAGGAAGGGCTTCAGGGTCGAGCCGGCCTGGCGAAGGGCGTTGGCATTGTCGACCGCGGGGGCGGTCGAGGCGCCGCCGACTCCGCCGACATAAGCGATCACTTCGGCGGTTTTATTGTCGACGATGACCACGGCGCCGTCGCGCGCCCGTTCCCGGCCGAGGCCGATCAGCTGGCGGCTGAGCGCGGCGGCGGCGAGCGCCTGGACGTTCGGGTCGAGAGTCGTCGCGACGGTTTCGCCGGGTTTCCTGAGCAGGCGATAGGCGAGGTGCGGCGCGAGGCCGGGATCGTCGGCGAGCCGGCGGCCGGGCCCGGTCATCGCCTCGGCGAGAGCGATCATGCCGTGGCAGTCGTCGATCCGCCCGAGCCGGCAGGCGCGGCGGGCGACCGCGGTCGGAGTCGCCTGCGGGGCCGGGAGCAAAGCGGCGAGAAGCAGCGAATCCTCGCGGCTCAAGGCGTCCGGGGCGCGGCCGAACAGAGCGCGCGCGGCGGCGCCGATGCCCTGGGTCTCGCCGCGGAAGCTGGCGAGATTGAGATAGGCCTCGAGTATCTCGTCCTTGCTCCATTCGGCCTCGAGCGCGCGCGCGGCGCGGGCCTGGCGGAGCTTGGCGCCGAACGAGCGGGCGCCCGGCCCGCCCAGCTCGGGCGCGAGGAAGCCGGCGAGCTGCATGCTGATCGTGCTCGCGCCTCGCGGCCGGCGGCCGCGCAGGGCCGACCAGGCCGAACCGGCGAAGGCGCTCCAGTCGACTCCGCCATGGGCGGCGAAGTGCCGGTCCTCCGAAGCGATCACCGACTCGCGCAGCGACGGCGCGATGCGCTCCAGCGGGACCCAGTCGAGGCGGCGGACGGCGAAGTCGATGCGGACGGTCTGAAGCAGCCGCCCGTCGCGGCCGCGAAGCCAGGCCTCGCTGGCGCGCCACTCGCCGCGGGCCTGCTCGAAGCCGGGCAGGTCGGGGGGGCGCGTCCAGGCGGCGAGGCCGGCGAAGGCGAGCAGTGGGACGAGGAGGCAGAGGATGGGACGGCGGCGGAGCCAGGCGAGGAGTGCGCGCACCTAATCCTCCCCGCGCGCGGAGCGCGTGGGGAGGGGGACCGCACGAAGTGCGGTGGAGGGGTAGTTGGAGCGAGCTTTTTCAGGCTTGCGCCAACTGCCCCTCCACCATGCTTCGCATGGTCCCCCTCCCCATCTTTGATGGGGAGGATTCACGGCTCCACCACCATCGGGCGGTTCGGCAAGGCGGCGTGGATCTCGGGGGAGTACATCGCCTCGACCCGGGTCGGCGGCAGCTGGAAGCGGCCGGTTCCGTTGACCCGGAGCACATATTCGACGCTCGTCCGGCCCCTGGGCAGCCAGTCGAAATAGCCGCGCCAGGCGTCGTTGCCGCGCTCGATATAGCTCGGCCAGCCGTCGCCGCCGTTCGCCTGGGCCGCCAGCAAAGCGGACTGGCCGCCGCCGCCGCTGACGATCGAGGCGCCGGCCGGAACCGGATCCTCGATCACCACCCAGGTGCGGTCGACCGGCGCCTCGACCGTAATCCGGACCTTGAGCACGTCGCCCGAGCTGAGCCGGTCGGGCCGCTTGCGCTCGAGGAAGGTGATTTGGCGGCTGACCCGGTAGCCGGCGAAGGCGGGGGCGCTGAGCGGCACCGCGGCGCGCACCGACACCGTCGCCCACGGCGCCGGCTGGGCGCTGTGCGAGAGCATCAGCGAGGCCGGGCGGGCCGGAAGCGCGAAGCTCATCTGCGGCGGGGGCGGCGCCCGGCCGCCGGCCGGCGGCCGGACCCAGCTTCCGGTCAGGGTCTGGCCGAGCAGCCGGCCGGTGGTCGTCCCCGAGGCGGCGCTTGGATAGGCCGCTTCGAAGCGTTTGACGGCGACCGTTCCCCAGGCGTTGGCGGGGGTCGTGTCCCAATGGCCGCGCTTCTGGCGAAGGCTTACGCCGATCATCATCCGCGGCGCGTCGGCGGCCCAGCCGGCACGGCCAGTCGCGGCGAGCAGCGCCTTCAGAGCCATCTCGTCGCCGCCGATCATCATCCACCAGGGCGCGGTGTTGCGGTCGACCAGGTCGAGGCGGGTGCCCTCGTAGACGATCCGGCCGCGAAGCGCCGCTTCGGCGGCGGCGCGCCGCTTCGCGCTGGCGCCGCGCACCTTGTCGAGAGTCACCAGCCAGTCGGCGAGGATCGCCGTCGGCATGTCGGCGACCGGGATCGCCGACTGCTCGACCATCGCCGGAGTCGCGGCGCCGTTGCGCGCGAGCGCGGCGAGCGCGGCGAGGCGGAGCAGCCGCATGTCCGCCGGGCCTTCATTCTCATCCTCGAGGCGGCCGTCGACGACCGCCTTGAGCGCGTCGAGCAGCTTGCCGCGGCGCTCGGCGGGCCATTCGAAGCCGGCCTCGGGCGTGATCGACAGCGCATAAGCGGTGAGCGCGACCGAGCCGCGCATATAGTCGCCCGGCCAGTAGCGGAGCAGGCCGTTGCGGTCGGTGTAGGCCGGAAGATCGTCCATCATCGTCGCCCAGGCGGCGCGGTCGTCGAGCGCCACCGCCTTGGACAGCCTCTGCTCGAAGCAGCCATAAGGATAGAAGAGCATGTAGGCGCGCACCCCGGCCAGCGACGGCGAGGGCGAATCGCTGAGCGCCACGTCGATGCTTCCGCGGCCGGGCAGGGCGCCGGGCGGCGGCGCCACCGGGAAGGGCGCCGGGCCGACGCGAAGGAAGGTCGCCGCCCAGGTCTCGACCGGGACTGCAGGCACGACCTGCTCGTCCACCCGGACCGTGTCGACGGAGCGGCCGTCGGCGGTGCGAGCGGTGACCGTCCAGCGCAGGGTGTCGACATGGTCGGGCGCGGTCAGGCGCCAGGTCACCGGCACGGCGCCGCCGGCGGGGATCGTCACCGTCTGCGGGCCGCCGGGGGCGGGCCCCGGCTCGAGCTCGGCGCTCGCGGTCACGGTCACCGGCTTGTCGGTGCCGTTCCTCAGGGTGAAGGTCGCCCCATATTCGTCGCCGGAGCGCACGAGCGGGGGCAGACCCGGATAGATGGTGAGGTCCTGGACGGTCCGGATCGTGACGCTGCCGGTGCCGAACAGGTCGCCGCCCGCGGTGGCGATGGCGACGAGCTTGTAGGCCGACAGCGAGTCGGCGAGCGGGACGTCGATCTCGGCTCGGCCCTGCGAGTCGAGCTTGACCCGGCCGCGCCAGAGCAGGACCGGCTTGAAATCGGTCCGGATGAGGTCGGTGAGGTCGTTGCCGCCGCCGCCTCCGGCGGGGAGCGCCTTGCGGCCGTAATGGCGCTTGCCGACCACCTGCATCGCCGCGGTCGCGGTGATCACCGAGAGCGGCCGCTCGCCCATCATCGCGTCGAGCAAATTCCAGCTTTCGTTGGGGGAGAGCTGGAGCAGGGCCTGGTCGACCGCCGCGAAGGCGATTTCGGCCGATTGCGGGACCTTGCCGTCGGGGCCGAGCACCTGGACCGAGGCCCGGACGTGCTCGCGGACCCGGTATTTCTCCCGGTCGGCGCGCACCGCGACGTTGAGCCGGTGGCCTTCCCAGCCGACCTTCACCTTGGTGATTCCGATCCGGTAGGCGGGCTTGGCGAGATCGACGAGGGCGGTGGGGTTGGCGATCTTGCCCACCACGGGAATTTTCCACCGCTGCGCGAACTCGGCGAGCCAGACGCGCCAGTCGGCGACCCGGCCGCGCACCGCCATCACCGAGATGAAAACGTCGGGCGCGTAGGCGCCGGGGAGCTTCACGTCGACGACCGGATCCTTGCCGGAAAGCTCGGTCACGAAGGAGGAGAGCACGCCCTCGCGCTCCACCGTCACCAGCACCGTCGCCTTGCGGAAGGGCATGCGGACCTGGACGTGGGCGGTGTCGCCGCTCTTGTAGGATTTGGCGTCGGCGATGATGTCCATGCGGTCGCCATTGTCGCCGCCGAACCACCATTCGCCGTCGCCGGCGAGGTAGAGGGAAGTGACCGCGCGCGCCTCGTTGCCGTCCTTGTCGCGGCTGGTCGCGACCGCGATCACCTCGCCCGAGACTCCGGGATCGAGGCGGCATTCGGCGAGGCCGCGGGAGTCGGTGGTGGCGGAACAGGCGGCCGCGATCCGCTCGGTCTTCACGACATTGTCGAAGGCGTAGAAGCCGCCGATCAGCCGCCGCCGGGCGGAGATGATCTCGCGGGTGTAGAGCGCGACCTCGACCGGCTGGCCGCGGATCGCCTTGCCGTCGAGGCCGAGCGCGGCGATCGTGAGGCGCATGTCGCCGGAGCGCTGGACCCAGCCGTCCGGCTTGAGGCCGAGTCGGAGGGCGGAGGTGTAGACGGGAATCCGGGTCGAGGCGGTGAGAGTCTCGCCATTGGCGTCGGCATAATCCATCTCGACGATCAGCCGCGCATTGTCGTGAAGCGCCGGCATGTCGAGCGGGGTCCTGAGAGCGCCGCTCGAATCGAGGGTCAGTGGAAGGGTCGAGGCGTCCGGCATCTGCTCCGCCCCGGAATCGCTGCCGTCCTCGTCCAGGGCGACCGTGCCTTCGCGCACCGCGGCGCCGCCGAACGACCAGTCCTCCCAGCCGTCGGGGCTGTCCCCGAGCCGCTCCCAGGCGGTGCGCAGCTTGACCGCCGCTCCGGCCGAGCCGCCGCCGGACAGATAGCCGACATAGAGGTCGAGCGGAAGCCGGGCCGGCCTGACCGACGGCGTTCGCGGTCCGCTCACCGAAGCGCGCATCGTCGGCAGGCGATATTCGTCAACGCGGAAGGACTGGTTGGTGTAGAGGGTCGAAATCTGGGGAGACTCTTCCTCTTCGTCCCCGGCGCCGTCCTTGCGCGGCTCGGCGCCGACCTTGACCGTGATGTCGTAATCGCCGGCCGGAGCCCCTTTGGGCGGGGTCCATTCATTCTCGCCGATGCCGCCGTCGTCGAGCGTCAGCGGCAGCTCGAAGCTGGTCGGCGAACCGCGATGCTGAAGCACCAGAGTGCCCGACAGGGAACCGCCGGAGCGGAAGCCGGTCGGGATCGGCGCTCGGTAGACATGCTTCATGTGGATCGTCTCGCCGGCGCGAAGCAGGGTGCGGTCGAGGATGGAATGGAAGACGGGCTCGGCCTCCGACCAGCCGTAGGGCAGGTCGAAATCATAGGGCCTGATGCCCTCGCCCCAATTGGTCAGGGTGAAGGAGAAGTCGCCGCTTTTGCGCGCCGAGATCATCAGCGGCGGCGAATCGCTGCCGAGGTTGCGGCAATGGGAGCGGGTCGAAGGCTCCGGAAGCCCGCCCGTGATCAGCAGCCGGCCGTGCTTGTCGGTGGTGCCGGCGGCGAGCTGCTTGCCGCTGCAGCTGTCGGTGACCCTGACCGCGGCGCCCGCCACCGGCCTGCCCTTGTCCAGCGACGTCACCCAGACGAGCGAGGCCGCCCGGCCCCATTTGAAATGGACCGCCAGGTCGGTGACGAGGGCGGCGGCGTTGACGTAGCGGGTCGCCGGCCGGCCGAGCAGCACCCGCCCGAGCTCGGGGCTGGCGAGCTCGACGACGTAGAAGCCGGGCTTGACCAGAGGCACTCCGACGACCTCGAACTCCTTGCCCTTGCCGGGGAGAGCGAGCTTCATCCGGCTCGCGCCCTCGGCGCCGGCGAGCAGCGACTTGGTGCCGGTATAATTGACCTCGCGGGGGTTTTCCTCGGTGCCTTCGTCGCGAATGTCGTCCTGCTGGGCGTCGTGGACCCGCCGCACCCAGTCCGCGATCCCGGCGTCGTCCGCCTCGATCCGGGCGGCGGCGCCGGCGATCCCCTTCACGTCCTGCACGAGCTCGGGCTCGACTCCGCGCACGGTGACGGGGAGCACTCCGCCCTCCTTCGCCTCGAGGATGCCGAAGGGCGCCGCGAACTTGATCAGCGGCGGGGTCGAGGCGATCTCGAAGTCGAGCGGGAAGCGGCGGGCGTTGGCGAGCGGGCGGCCGCTTTCGTCCCTGATGTCCTGGGGAATGACGATCTTCGCGGTGATGGCGGGCGGAAACGGGGCCTTGAACTTCACTTCGGAGATCGTCGGCTCGCGCCCCTCGTCGACCGGCGCGAGCAGCTTGCCGCCGCCGACGTCGAGGCGCACGGCCAGGGCCTGGGCGCGCGGCACCGGCGCGCTGAACTCCACCTCGAGCGCCTCGATCGGGTTGCAGCCGGATTCGACGTTGACCCGCGGACAGCTGAGCCGGGCGGTGAACTCCTTGCGGACCGAGAAATCGTAGCGCCGGTCCTCGCCCGCGGTGCGGCCGCCGGGGGAGCGGATCGACTTGCCCCAGACCAGGGCCATGTCCCGCCCGGGCGGCAGGGGCCGCCGGCATTTCAGGGCGACGACGTTGGCGAGCGCGGCGGCGCGGTCCGCCGCTTTGTCCGGAAGTCCGCCCGGGAGGCCCGCCTCCTCGAGGAAGTTGCGGCGGGTGTAGCGTCCGCCCATCTCGGCCAGCACCCGGCCGGCGACGTCGCCCGGGAGCAGGTCGACCGGGATCCGTTCGCCTATCCCTTCGACCGTGCAATAGGCGCCGCGGGCGATCGAGGCGCGGTCGACCGCGCCATTGACCGCGACGATGAAGACCTGGTCCTCCTCGATGCCGTCCCAGCTGTCGCGCGGAAGCACCGCCCGCGGAAAGGGGCCGCCGCTGTCGATGGTGAAGCTTCGGCTTCCCATCACCGACTCGCCGGCGAGCGTCTCCAGCCCTTCCTTGAGCTCGGCGGTGCAGGTGATCCCGCCCGGCAGCGGCTTGGCGAACTCCCAGACGAAGGTGGCGGGATCGACCCAGCGGCCTTCCCCCTTCACCGCGCAGGTCATCGCGATCGGCGCGCTTCCGCGCCCGAGCGGCGCCATCGGCTCGGAGAAGCGCAGGGTGAAGCGGGTGATCGCGGAGCCGTCGGTGCCGGCGGTGGCGGTGAGGACGGTCGGCGCCGGGTCGGCCGAGGCCGTGATCGGCGCCAGGGCCAGCAAAACCGCGACTCGATACAGCCAGCCACGCATCCCGCACCTCCTGGATTTGGGGGGATGATGCCTGAGTTAGGGGGAGCCGTCTAGCGGTGAAGCGTTATTTTTTTACGATGAGCTGAAAAGAAGATTTTCCAAGTCCTCCCCGGCATTTGCCGGGGAGGGGGACCATTCGCCTGGTATCGCGGCGAGAGCCCGCCCTATGCCGGTGGCATCG
>JBEVDE010000381.1:0-12201 GCA_040514175.1 Allosphingosinicella sp.
CGGCTGGCGAACGCCCCCTGATGCATCAGCGTGTTCATGAACGAGCCCGCGGCGAGCCGGATCGCCGCCCACAGATCCTCGCCGTTCGGCCGG
Source organism: Allosphingosinicella sp. (assembly GCA_040514175.1). Taxonomy (GTDB): domain Bacteria; phylum Pseudomonadota; class Alphaproteobacteria; order Sphingomonadales; family Sphingomonadaceae; genus Allosphingosinicella. The sequence continues at coordinate 94 of JBEVDE010000381.1, forward strand.
AACACGGCGAACTTCAGGCCGCGGTAGAGGCTCTCCTCGATGAACAGCATGGTGCGGCGGACCGGCAGATATTTGTCGTCTATGTTGCCGGTGTCGTCGGAACCGATCATCGTCCGCGCGCCCCAGGCCACCGCGCCGGAGGGGAACAGGCGGATGGCGTTGAGCGCCTTGGGATTGAGCACGCCGTTTTCGTCGTCGCTCATGTTCTTCTGGATGCCGACAATGCCGCGGATGGTGGCCTCGATTCCGGCGGCGGCCGTCCAGACCCCGAAACGGTCGTCGGTGCGCGCCATCAGGCCCGCGATCGAGCCGCTCGGATCGACCAGCTTGCCGTCGGTGACTCCTTCGGCCGGGATCCGCAGCCGCGGCCAGAAGATGGCGCTGTTGCGGGTCTCGACGCCGACCTTGAGCGCCGCGACGCCGGCCTCCGCCGCCGCGATCGTCGGCCAATTTTCATCCGGGTCGACGAACAGGATGGCGCGGCGTTCGGCCGCAAGCGCGCTGGCCGCGCCCCACAGGCCCTTGCGCTCGAGGTCGGTCTGGCCGCTGGCGCGAGGCAGGATCAGGAAGTTGAACGCGTCGAGCTCGGAACGGATGGTGTTGTAGGCGGTGTTGTAGTCGGTCAGAGTCGGCTCGTTGCCGTCAAAGCCTTCGTCGGCGGGCGCGGCATTGGTCTGCTTGCCCTGCGGCGCGAGGCCGCCCTGGCGTCCGAGCGAATAAGCGGCGACGTTGCTCGCGCCCTGGCCCGCCGCGGCGATGCGGAAGACGTTGCCCGCGGCCTCGGCGACGTAGGTCGTGCTCCGCACCGCCGAATTGAGCCCCGCTTCGGGACCGCCGTAAAGCGGTGTGACCAGGATCCGAAGCCCGGCGCGCCGCGCTTTCCAGCGCGCCGTGCTGAGGCCGCCGATCGCCGCCGCCATCTCGTCGAGGGCGCGGCGGATGTTGGCGAGCGTGCCGAGGTTCGCCGTCTCGGCGGCGATGGCGTCGGCGGCGGTGCCGGTGACGATGGTGCCGGCCGGGGTCGTCCACCCGCCCGGCGGCGCGGCGGGATCGTCGGGGTCGGTGAGGATGAGCGAGACGATGGCGCTGCGCAGCTCGGCCGCGAGAGTCCCGATCCCGGCCATCCAATTGCCGGCGCCGATCGCCGCCGTCATCGGGCCGATCCACGAGGTGATGCCGGTCGGCGCCGGGCGCCGCGGCGTCGAGCTGTCCATTTCGACCCCGCCGGCGCCGGTGCCCAGCATCAGCGCGACGGAGACGTCGGCCGTGGCGGCCGGGGTGATCACGATCGGGCCGGTGGTGCTCGCGACCTCGAGCACCCGGCCGCCGCCGAAGGTGACGAGGGCCGAGGTCGCGTTGACCGTGACGCTCTGGGCGGCATAAGCGGCGACGATCCCCGCCCCGACCGCGGCGGGGGCGGCCCCGGCGGCGAGGACGACGTCGACCGGCGGCCGGTTGGCGACGGAGGCCCGGAACGCCCGCGCGGTGGCGGTGATATTGGCGCTGAACGCCGCCGCTGCCACGCCCGCGGCGCCCATGTAGATGGCGCCGCCGATCGACACGCCGGCCGCGGCCGCCGCCGGGGCGGGATCCACGATCGTGGCAAGCATGCTGGCACCGTTGACGACGCCGGGCGCATAGCGGGTCGCGCCGGAATCCATCGACAGGTTGGTGAAGGTCTCGACCTCCTGCTTGTCGTAGCCGCCGTCGCTGCGCAGGGCGTGGCGGTAGAGAGTGAGGTTGAAGGTCCGCTCGGGGCTGCCGGTGTCGTAATCGACCTCGGCGCGAAGCATGTTGCCGGCGGCGCCCTTGTCGCGCGCGACCAGGCGCAAGGTATCGGCGTTATTGCCTTCATTGCGAAGCGTGATCGCGGCGGCGCGGGCGCCGTTGGCGATGCGCATGATCCACGCCTCGCCGCCGCCGTTGATGTAGAATTGGCGAACCTGATCGACCAGCTCGCCGGTGCTGGAGGTGCCGAACAGCCGTTCGAACTCCGCCTGGCTCAGCACCCGGGTCGGAACGTCCATCGGACCCTTGTCGGCCATTCCGACGAACAGCGCCGTGGACGTCGCCGCAGCCGCAACCGCCTGAGCTCCGCTGGATTCTTCGCGGACATAGACACCCGGGTAAGTGACATGCGTAGCCATGTTGCGCGCCTCCTATGCAATAGAGGCCCGCCCGTGCGCGCCCCTCCGCGACAGCACAAACTGTCTCACAATCTCAACAGAGTCAAAGCAGTGGCGGGCAAAGGTTAGTAGCAAAACGGACTTTATTCTGCTTGATCTTTTAAAATTATGAGTTTCTAATAGTATGACTTGACGGACTTTGATTTTACTTCGATTTTTTGCGCTTTAGAACAAAAAGCGCGGCGCTGGAGACGACTCATGAACGTCTCAGCGACACTCGGAGAACCTCGATCCCATATGCGGCATGCGTCCGGAACGGGCGTCGAACGGTTCATGCGCCGGGCCGCGCAGGCCGGCTTCCGACAAGAATCGAGGAGGGCTGGCGCGCCCGGCAGGATTCGAACCTGCGGCCCCAAGCTTAGAAGGCTCGTGCTCTATCCAACTGAGCTACGGGCGCGCACCGGGGCCGTGTAGCGCGCTTTCCCCGCGAACGGAACGGCGCTAGCCTCGCGGCCATGGACGGGGGCGAGGTGAAGGCGGTCGAGGGGGCGGCGCTGAAGGGCGCCCGTTTCCGCTATTACGATCTGGTGATGGCGGCATTCGTCGCCATCCTCCTCCTCTCCAACGTGCTCGGGGCCGGCAAGAGGGCCGAGCTCGACCTGCCGCTGATCGGGCTGTTCCCGTTCGGGGCGGGGATCCTGTTCTTTCCCTTGTCCTACGTGATCGGCGACGTCCTGACCGAGGTTTACGGCTTCGCGCGGGCCCGGCGCTGCATCTGGGCGGGGTTCGTCGCCACCTTGTTCATGGCTCTGATGAGCTGGGTGGTGGTGGCGCTTCCGCCGGCGTCGGACTGGCCCGGGCAGGCCGCCTACGAATCGGTGTTCGGGCAGGTGCCGCGAATCGTCCTCGCATCGATGATCGCCTTCTGGGCCGGCGAATTCGCCAACAGCTACGTGCTTGCCCGGATGAAATTGCTGACCCGGGGGCGGCATCTGTGGAGCCGGACGATCGGCTCGACGATCGTCGGGCAGGGGATCGACAGCCTGATCTTCTACCCGCTCGCTTTCTATGGAGCGACCGGCTGGCCGGTGGAGGCGATGCTGGCGGTGATGGCGACCCAGTTCGCGCTCAAGGTCTCGTGGGAAGCTTTGCTGACTCCCGTCACTTATGCCGTCGTCGGCTTCCTCAAGCGGCGCGAAGGCGTCGACGTCTATGACGAGGGCACCGATTTCACGCCCTTCCGGGCCCGGGTCTGAACGATGAGCGGTTTCCAGCAGGCCAAGGTCGCGCTCGTGCAGCTGTTCGGACTGCCGAAGGACGCGCTTCACATCTATGTCGGCCTCGCCGTCTTCCTCGCCGCCGCGGCCCTGTCTCGCCGCCCGCTCGGAAGCTGGCTGCCGATCGCCGCCGTCGTCGCGGCCGCTCTGGCCGGCGAGGCCTGGGACCTGATCGAGACCTATGCGACCGGCGCCCGGCCCCATTGGGACCGCAACTGGCACGATGTCTGGAATACCTGCCTGTGGCCGGGGGTGCTGTTCCTGCTCGCCCGCTACACGCGGCTGCTCAGCCGGCGCGCCTGACCGCCCGTCTCGGACATAATTGAAACACTTCCCCCAAGTCCGCGACATCGCCCGGAAAAACGGCTGACGCAAAAGCCCTTCCGCCGCCCGGCCAGTTCGGTCTGCGGTTCGTGGAGTTGGCAATCGTGAACCGTTTACGCACAAAGGTCGACTGACCCGCACCGGCGCACGAGCGCTTTTTCCTCACCTACTTATCCCTTCGCCCAACCCGTTCCCGCCCGTCGGCGGGACGACCCAATCCGCCCTTCCGGGGGCCTGTAACGGAGTAAGATCATGGCAATTCTGAACGGCACCAACAAAGCCGACACAATCAACGGCACCGCCCAGGACGACCGCCTCTTCGGCGACAACGGCAACGACGTCATCGACGGCGGCGCCGGCAACGACTTTATCGACGGCGGCAACGGCAGCGACACGCTTTCGGGCGGCGCCGGCAACGACGACATCGACGGCGGCAACGGCCAGGACACCTTGCTCCTCACCGGCAATCGGGCCGATTACCGCTTCCTACAGGGCAGCAACGGCTCGATCCTCGTCCGCGACCTCCGCGCCGGCAGCCCCGACGGCGCCGACCGCCTGTTCAACATGGAGCGTGTCGAGTTCAAGGACGGCGTTTTCAAGCTCGTCGATCTCGTCTCGGTCAATGTCGCTCCGGTCGCCAGGGACGACGCCCTGACCCTCTCCGAAACGGCCGGCAAGACCGAGATCGGCTCGATCCTGCTCGCCAACGACAAGGATGCCGACGGCGACGTCGTCAAGATCAGCTCGGTCCAGGCGGTGTCCGCCCAGGGCGCGAGCGTCAGCCTCGGCGCCGACGGCAAGGTCAGCTACGATCCGGGCTCGATCTTCGCCGATCTCGACACTGGCGAGAGCGCGACCGACAGCTTCACCTACACGATCACCGACGGCGCCGGCCATGTCTCGACCGCCACCGCGACGGTGACGATCACCGGAATCACCCAGAACAGCGCTCCGGTCGCGGCGGCCGACCAGCTCACGCTCGCCGAAAATGCCGGGGCGACCGACGTCACCTCGATCCTGCTCGCCAACGACAGCGATCCGGACGGCGATTCCTTCCAGATCACCTCCGTCCAGGCCGTCTCCGACAAGGGCGCCGCCGTCACCGTCGGCCCCGATGGCAAGGTGAGCTACGACTCCGGCTCGATCTTCGCCGGCCTCGGCAATGGCGAGAGCGCGACCGACAGCTTCACCTACACGATCACCGACTCCAGGGGCCTTTCCTCCACCGCGACGGCGATCGTGACCGTCACCGGCCTTTCGCAGAACCGCGCGCCGGTCGCGGTCAACGATCTGCTCGCGCTCGCCGAGGATGCCGGCAAGAGCGACCTTACCGCGCTCCTCCTCGCCAACGACAGCGACGCCGACGGCGACGCGCTCAAGGTGGTTTCCGTCCAGGCGGTCTCCGCCCGGGGCGCCGCCGTGACCGTCGATTCGGCCGGCAAGGTCCATTACGACGCCGGCGCGATCTTCTCGTCCCTGAAGGCCGGCCAGACCGCCACGGACAGCTTCACCTACACCGTGACCGACGCCGCCGGCGCCACCTCGACCGCCACAGCGACGCTCAAGATCGGCGGCATCACCCAGGATCCGGACTTCATCTTTTACGTCCCCGAGGACGGCGTGAGGTCGGGGATGATGTCGGTGCTCCAGGGCTATTTCGACATGGACATCGACAGCGTCGTTCAGCCGACCATGGGCGGAACCGTCACCTTCGACGACCTCGCCGGGATCCTCTCCTTCTCCGCCGACCACGACAGTTTCGACCTCATCCTCCCCGACGGCAAGATGCAGAGCTACTTCACCATCGTCGGCGCCGACGGCGAGACCAAGCTGATCGGCATGATCATCGAAGGCGAGAACGACCAGATCGTCGCGGTCGACGATGCGGTCGTGGTCGGCGAGGGAGCGACCACCGGCAATCTGTGGACCAGCCTGATCTCCAACGAGATCGACCCGGACAGCGGCGTCGCCAGCCGCCGGATCGTCTCGGTCGACACCGACGGCACCGATGGCACGGTCGTCATGGACACCTTTACCCGGACCCTGACCTATTCGGCGGCCGGCATCGACCTCGCTCCGGGCGAGACCCGCACCGACACGTTCAGCTACACCGTGACCGACGGCTGGGGCTCGTCCGACACGGCGACCGTTACCGTGACGATCACCGGCGGTCCGGGCGGAAGCGCCTCGATGGCGATGACCGGCGGCGAGCCGATCCCGGCGGCCTTCCTCCCGGCCGGCGGCCTGTCGCACGTCGGCGACGACGCCTTCGCCAGCTTCCCCGCGATGCAGGGACTGCAGGAGATGCTGGTGGCGGACGCGCCGATCGCCTGACCGGCCGTCACCGCCAAAGCGGAGGCCGCTCCCGACAGGGGGCGGCCTTCTGCGTTCAGGGGGCCGGCGCCGAGGCTTCCCGGCGAAGGCCGTGATCCAGCCCACCATCCTCTGGGCCCCGGCCTTCGCCGGGGAGCACGCCCTAACCCACCGCCTCCAGCAGCCCCTCGAACAGGCGCCGTCCGTCGGTCCGGCCGTGGGCGGGCTCCACCATCCGCTCGGGATGGGGCATCATTCCGAGCACGTTGCCGGCCTCGCTGACGATCCCGGCGATGCCGCGGGCCGAGCCGTTGCATTCGCCGGAATAGCGGAAGGCGATCCGGCCTTCGCCTTCGAGGCGGTCGAGAGTCTCGGCGTCCGCCTGGTAATTGCCGTCGTGATGGGCGACCGGGATGAAGATGTCTTCGCCGGCTTCGTAGCGGCTGGTGAAGGCGGTCTGGCTGTTCTCGACCTTGAGCGGTACGTCGCGGCAGATGAAATGGAGGTTGGCGTTGCGCATCAGCGCGCCGGGGAGGAGACCCGCTTCGGTCAGGATCTGGAAGCCGTTGCAGATTCCGAGGACGGCCACGCCGCGCCCGGCCGATTCGGCCACCGCCCGCATCACCGGGGAGCGCGCGGCCATCGCCCCGGAGCGCAGATAGTCGCCGTAGGAGAAGCCGCCGGGGATGGCGATGAGGTCGAGGCCAGCGGGAAGCCCGGTCTCGCGGTGCCAGACCATCGCCGGCTTCTCGCCGGTCACAGCCTCGAGCGCGACCGCCATGTCGCGGTCGCAATTGGAGCCGGGGAAGACGATGACGGCGCTCTTCACGCGGCCGTCCCTTCCGAAGCCTCGCGCTCGATCCGAAAGTTCTCGATCACCGTGTTGGCGAGCAGCTTTCGGCACATCGCCTCGACCGCCTCGTCGCCGACGCCCTCGGCCAGATCGAGCTCGATCAGCTTGCCGGCGCGAACGTCATTGACTCCGGCGAAGCCGAGCCCTTCGAGCGCGTGGTGGATGGCCTTGCCCTGGGGGTCGAGCACGCCGTTCTTCAAGGTGACGTAGACGCGGGTCTTCATGGCCGCCCTATGCCGCCAAAGCGGGCCGCCGCACAAGGGCCGGTCCGCCAGGTCGCTTGTGGCCGGCCCGCTCCCGCCCTATCTCCCCCATATGGCCGAGCATTCCGAAATCGCCCTCACCCCCGCCGCCGCCGCGCGAGTCGCCGCCATCGCGGAGCGCCAGGGCAAGCCGGCCATCCTCCGGCTCAGCGTCGAGGGCGGCGGCTGCGCCGGCTTCAGCTACCGCTTCGGCCTCGCCGACGAGGTCGAGGTCGACGATCTCGTGGCGGGGGAGGGCGGGGTCACCCTGGTGGTCGATCCGATGACCCACGATCTGGTGAAGGGGGGCGCGGTCGATTATGTCGAATCGCTCGGCGGCTCGGCCTTCCAGGTGCGGAATCCCAATGCGGCCTCGGGCTGCGGCTGCGGCAGCAGTTTCAGCGTCTGACCAGGTTCTCCGGCCGATTCAGGGAAATAATGGGGTCCGGTCGAACAGGTTACGCGGCCGGAGGTCGATTCCGCCCCACATCAAGAGCGCGACCCCATTCCACAAATTGCCCTGGAAACGCCCGTCTTCGTTGCGTGGATCGTGCCTCAGGCCGGTAATGTGCCAGATCACGACGTCGTTGCCGCTGACCGACTCATTGTTCAGATAGTTTTGCGGGTTGTAGAGCGTCTCGTCCCACCGGTAGCGTGTTGCCCAGAAATCGTGATGGGCGAAGCTTTCCTTGTGACGGGGGGCGCCGCCACGAACCGGCCTGAACTCGTAGCTGATCGGCGTGTTGGCGGTGCTCGTCGTGGGGTCTCGGACGACGACCTCGGTGAACTTGACCGGATTGATATCCAGCCAGCCTTCCTTGCCGCCGTTGAAGGCGGCCATCGTGTCGGTGGCGGTGTTGGCGGCCGTGGTTTCATTATGCTCGTAGGTGAGGACGCTGTCGGCTCCGGCGCCGTTCAGGTCCATGTCAATGCGCCACAGGCCGTTGTGCATGTGTCCCATCAGCTCCATTCCGGGCAGATTGCGCGAGGTCGCCCCCATTCGCAAACTTATGGTTCCGTCGTCGCGGAAACCGTAGCGCATGATGTAATTATAATTGGCCGAGTCGAGCGTGGCCCAGAGCGCGAGCTCCTGGCCGTGCCGGACCGCCGTGTCGTCCTTCCACATCAGGCCGTAGCCGGCGATTTCGTGGACCACCTTACCGTCGATGATCTTGCCGCAGGGGCCGGCGTCGGCCGCGGTTGCGGGTACCAGCGGGAAATTGAAGTTGGTGAGGTCGTAATAGCGGGGCGAGCCCGCCTCGTAGGGCACGAAGATGTCGGCCAGCCTCGCATCCCACAAGATTCGCATCCAGGGCTTGTTCTGGGCGGTCTTGAACCAGGCGCCGGTGATATAAAGGCCCTTGCCGGTGGCGTGGCCGAAGCTCACGCGCCAGGAGGTCGCCGCGGCGCCCGGGCTGGGCGAGGCCGGGAAGACCTGCTCGACGACCCCGGCCTGGCCGGTTGCCGGGCTGAACACCGGGCATGGCGCCGTTTGCGCGGCGGCGGCGGCGGGCAAGGCGACGGCGAGAGCGGCCGCCGTCCGGAGGCTGTTGTTCATGGCCTTTCTCCATGCGCAGGCTGGACGATGACCTCGCGGCCGGTCAGGTCGACGAAGACCACGGGATCGGAAACGTAGTCCTGACCGACGCGGAAGAGCAGCCGGACGACGCGGCGACCGAACCATGGGTCGGATGGGTCGGACGTTCTCACCACCAGCGGCTCGACGAGCAGCCGTTCGCGATAGCGCTCCAGCGCCCGCGCGACCCGGGGGTTGGCCAGCGCTAGCGTGCGAGCTTCGGCGAGTTCAGCGGCGGCAAGGGCGACGGGGGCATGGCGCGCTTCCGATTCCTCGGTGACCCGGCCGCGCGCGACATCCACCAGCGACATTATCGTCGTATCGTCCGAATAACGATAGTGGAGGACGCGATAGAGCGGCGCGAGTTCACGATTGTCGTCGCCTTTGCGCCGGACAAGTTCAACCCCGATAAACAGGGTTCGAGGTTGCGCGAGCATGGAGCGCAGGCGTGACGACGCTTCGGCGACCGATCGCGCCCGAGCGGCTATTTGCAGGGGAACGTCGTCGGAGGCAGTTCCGGGAATTTGGCCAGCCACCGGAGCCGCCGTGACAATTAGTGAAAAGAATGCCGCAAGCATTGGGACCGGGTTCATTATTGCCCTCCCTTAAGCGAGACGACTCACATTATGGCACATCTTGCTCTCGACTTCGAGTCGACTCTTGCCAAAAGAGCCGGAGGCGACAAAATACCGAAGATGTAGAGACGGAAGGGCGCCGATTGGGACCGGATGCCGTCAACCGGAAGGGACGGCAGGCGACGCCGTTGCGGCCTTCCCCACAGCGGGACGGGGCTGCTATCGCGCTCCGATGAAGATCGTTACCTACAACCTCAACGGCGTCCGCGCCCGGCTGCCGCGGCTGGTCGAATATCTCGAGGAGGAGAAGCCCGACGCGCTCTGCCTCCAGGAGATCAAATGCGCCGACGAGGCCTTCCCGATCGAGGACGTTCGGGCGGCCGGCTATGACGGGGTCTGGCACGGGCAGAAGGGCTTCAACGGGGTCGCCATCCTGACCCCGGTCGCGGCGGCTCCGCCCGAGCTTCGGCGCACGGGCCTTCCGGGCGATCCCGACGACACCCACAGCCGCTATATCGAGGCCGAGGTCGGCGGGGTGGTGATCGGCTCGATCTATCTGCCTAACGGCAATCCGGTCGGGACCGAGAAATTCGCCTACAAGCTGGCGTGGATGGAGCGGCTTCGCGAGCACGCTTCGGCCCTGCTCGCCGAGGAGCGGCCGGCGGTGCTGGCCGGCGACTGGAACGTCATCCCGACCGACAGCCATGACGACGTCTTCTCGGTCCGAGCCATGCAGCACGACGCCCTGATGCAGCCCGAGAGCCGCGCCGCCTTCCGCCGGATCCTCCACTCCGGCTGGACCGACGCGATCCGCGCCCGCCATCCGGACGGCCCGGTCTACACCTTCTGGGACTATACGGCGGGCTGCTGGCAGCGCGACGCCGGTTTCCGCATCGACCACCTGCTGCTCAGTCCGCAGGCGGCCGACCGCCTCCTCGACGCCGGCGTCGACAAAGAGCATCGCGGGCGCGAGAAAGCCTCGGACCACGCCCCGACCTGGGTGCGGCTGGAGAATTAGTTGCCGGCGAAGGCCGGGGCCCAGCCGCCGGGTCGGGACCGGGTCCCGGCCTTCGCCGGGAAACGATGAGAGAAGGAACGCCGATGCAGCCTTTGACCCGCCGCCACTTCCTGGGCTCGGCCGGAGCGCTCGCCGCCCTACAGCTGCTCCCGGGCTGCGCCGCCCGGCGCGGGGCAGCGACCGGCGGCTCGACGGAAGCCCTGCTGGCGCAAATGGCCGAGCAATTGCTGGCCGAATATCCGGAGAATGCGACTTCGCTCGGCCTCGACAAGGACGCCCGCGCCGGCCTCAAGTCGCGGCTCGCCGATCGTTCGCTGCACGGCCGGGCGCGGCTCGCCGGCGCCGCCGCCGACCGGCTCCGGCGGCTGCGGGCGGTGGACCGGACCGGGCTCGATCCGGCCGAGCAGATCCATCTCGGCGTTGCGGAGACGGCGCACGGGCTCGCGGTCGAGGGCTTCCGCTTCCCTTATGGCGACGTCGTCACGCTCAACCAGAATTTCTCCTACCGCAACGCGCCCTATGTCGTGGCCCAGAATACCGGCGCCTTCGTCGAGGTGCCCGACTTTCTCGACAGCAGCCACGCCGTCGCCGACGCCGCCGACGCCGAGGCCTATCTCGACCGCCTCGAGGCCTATGCCGAGGCGCTCGACGGCGAGACCGGGCGGCTTGCGCACGACCGCGGCATCGGCGTCGTCGCGCCCGACTTCCTGCTCGACAAGACCCTGAAGCAGATGAAGGGCGCCCGCGCCCAGCCGACCGGGGAATGGGGGGTGGTGACCTCCCTGGCGCGACGGACGGCGGCGATTCCGGGCGACTGGCGGAGCCGGGCGCTGGCTCTCGCCCAGGACAAGGTCGCTCCGGCGATGGACCGGCAGCTCGCCGAGCTCGCCCGCCACCGGGCCCGTGCCGACGGCCGCGCCGGGGTGTGGAAGCTGCCCGACGGCGAGGCTTATTACGCCTGGGCCTTGCGGGCCGCGACGACCAGCAGCCTGTCTCCGGCCGAGGTCCACAAGATGGGCCTCGACCAGCTCGCCGAGCTTCAGGCGCGGATGGAGCCCCTGTTGCGCGCCCAGGGGCTGACCCGGGGCACGGTCGGCGAGCGGATGACGGCCCTGGGCAACGACCCCAGGCAGCTTTTTCCCAACACGGACGCCGGCCGGGCGCAGATCCTGGATTATGTGAACGGCCGGGTCGCCGACATCCGCACCCGGCTTCCGCGGGCCTTCGCCACGCTGGTGAAGGGCAATCTGATCATCAAGAGGGTGCCGCCGGAGATCGAGGCGGGGGCGCCGGGCGGCTATGCCGCGGCCGGGACGATCGACGGCTCGGTGCCGGGCAATTATTACATCAACCTTCGCGACACGTCGATGTGGCCGCGCTTCAGCCTCGCCACGCTCACCTATCACGAGGGCATACCCGGCCATATCTGGCAGGGCGAATATACCTACAAGCTGCCGCTGCTCCGCTCGCTGCTCGCCTTCAACGCTTATTCCGAAGGCTGGGCGCTCTACGCCGAGCAGCTCGCCGACGAGCTCGGCGCCTATGAGGGCGATCCCCTGGGCCAGCTCGGCTACCTCCAGTCGCTCTCGTTCCGGGCCTGCCGGCTCGTCGTCGATTCCGGACTCCACGCCCAGCGCTGGACGCGGGCGAGGGCGATCCAGTGGTTCGCCGAGACCAACGGCTCCACGGTCGAGGAAGTGCAGGGCGAGGTCGACCGCTATTGCGCCTGGCCGGGCCAGGCCTGTGGGTACAAGGTCGGGCATTCGGAGATCGTCCGGCTGAGGGAGAAGGCGAGGGGGGCGCT
>JBEVDE010000430.1:0-5199 GCA_040514175.1 Allosphingosinicella sp.
CCGAAGCCCCGGTCGCCGCGCGGCGGCCAGACCAAGGTCCCTTCGACCCTGCCTTCGAACCATTCGCTGCGGCCGTCGGGCCAGCAGAGCGCGAGGGCGCAGACGAAATGGGCGTTGCGGCTGACGTCGGGTCCGAGCGCCTCCAGCGCCTCCCACACCCGGCGCATGGCGAGTCCGAAATCGCGCGGCCCCTCGACCTCGCCCGGCCCGGCGGCGGGAGCGATTCGGGGATCGGCGGCGAGCGCCCAGCGGGCCGAGAATAGCCCCGGCCGTCCCTCGAGCGCCTCGACGCACAGCCCGCTGTCGTCGGCCAGCGCGGGCAGGCCCGAAAGATCCGCCGCCTCGCGCGCCTTCAGATCGGCATTGTCGACGAAGGTCGTGCCGATCTCGTCGGGTTCGGGCAGATCGAGCTCGGCCGCCGAGACCGGCTCCACGCCATAGGCGCCGAGAAGCTCGCGGATCTCGCGGACCTTGCCTTCATTGTGGCTGGCGATGACCAGCCTGCCCGGCTGAAGCTTCCTCATCGTCCGGTCGCCCGGTCCTGGGCGGCGAAGATCTCGCCGCAGCCGATCCGGGCGAGTCGAAGCAGCCGGAGCAGCCCTTCCTCGTCATAGCATTCGCCCTCGGCCGTGACCTGGGCCTCGACGATGCTGCCGTCCTGGGTGAGGACGAAATTGCCGTCCGCGCCGGCGGTCGAATCCTCCTCGTAATCGAGGTCGAGCACGGCCGCGCCGTTGTGGATCCCGCAGCTCACCGCGGCGACCTTCTGCCGGATAGGATCGACCGTGAGCAGCTGCTGCCTGAGCAGTCCGTCGACCGCGATCCTCAGCGCCACCCAGCCGCCGGAGATCGCCGCCGTGCGGGTGCCGCCGTCGGCCTGGATGACGTCGCAATCGACGGTGATCTGGCGTTCGCCCAGAGCCTGGAGGTCGACCACGGCCCGAAGCGAGCGGCCGATCAGCCTCTGGATCTCCTGGGTCCGTCCGGACTGCTTGCCGGAAGCGGCCTCGCGGCGCCCCCGCGTATGCGTCGCGCGCGGCAGCATGCCATATTCCGCGGTCACCCAGCCCTTGCCCTTGCCGCGCAGCCAGGGCGGCAGGCTCTGCTCGACCGAGGCGGTGCACAGCACCCTGGTGTCGCCGAACGAGACCAGGCAGCTGCCCTCGGCGTGGCGGGTGAAGGCAGGCTCCATGCGGAGCTCGCGCATCTGGTCTGGGGCGCGTCCGGACGGGCGCATGGGGTTCCTTTCTCTGGGTCGGGGCGGATTAGCCGTGCGGGCCGGGAGAATCCACCGTCATGAAGGGTGACGCGGCAACGGCCTTTGCCTATCTACCCTCCATGGCCCCCACCCCCGTCAGCGAGCTCACCGAACGCGCCCGGGAAGTGTTCCGGATGGTGGTCGAATCCTATCTCGGCTCGGGCGCCCCGGTCGGCTCCCGGACCATCTCGAGACTGCCCGGCCTCAATTTGTCGCCCGCCTCGATCCGCAACGTCATGCAGGATCTTGAGGAATTGGGACTGCTCGCCCATCCGCATACGTCGGCGGGACGGATTCCGACCGAGAGCGGACTGCGCCTGTTCGTCGACGGGATGATGCAGGCCGCGGCGCCGAGCGCCGAGGAGCGCGCCGCGATCGAGGCCCGGCTGGAACGCGGCGGCCCGATCGAGGAAGCGCTGTCCGCCGCCACCGCCGCTCTGTCCGGCCTCTCCGCCTGCGCCGGCATCGTCCTGGTCCCGAAGCGCGAGCCGGTGCTTCGCCAATTGGGCTTCGTCATGCTGTCGCCGACCCAGGCGCTTGCGGTGATGGTCGGCGCCGAGGGCAGCGTCGAGAATCGGGTCGTCGACCTGCCGCCCGGAGTCACGGCTTCCGCCCTCGCCGAGGTCGGCAATTACGTCAGCGCCCGGCTTTCCGGCCTCACCCTTCCCGAAGCGCAGCGCCGCCTCGCCGAGGAGATCCAGGCCGGCAAGGCGGCGCTGGACGACGCCGCGCGGCAGCTGATCGACCGCGGCCTCGCCTTGTGGTCCGAGGACGGGGCCCAGCGGCCGGTGCTGATCGTTCGCGGCCAGGCCAATCTGCTCGAGCCGGGCGCGGCCGCCGATCTCGAGCGCGTGCGCCAGCTGCTCGAGGAGCTGGACGGCAAGGAGGAGATCGTCCGACTGCTCGACAGCGCCCGGGCGGGGCAGGGGATGAAGATCTTCATCGGCTCGGAGAACAAATTGTTCGCGCTTTCCGGATCTTCCGTCATCGCCGCGCCTTATCGCGGGCGGGACGGCAAGGTGGTCGGCGTGGTCGGCGTGATCGGGCCGACGCGGTTGAACTATGCGCGGGTCGTACCCATGGTGGATTTCACGGCACAGGCACTATCGAGATTGATGGCATGAACGAAGATCAGGAACTGCACGAAGAGACCAACGACGAGGCCACCGCCGAGGAGCAGGCGGAGGCGCAGGAGCAGGATTTCTCCGAGCTGGTGAAGGAGCTGGAGCAGGTCCGCCAGCACGTCCTCTACGCCCAGGCGGAGACCCAGAACGTCCGCCGCCGGCTCGAGCAGGAGAAGCAGACCGCCGCCACCTACGCGGCGACCGGCTTCGCCCGCGACGTTCTGTCGGTGAAGGACAATCTCGACCGCGCCCTCGCGGCGATTCCCGAGGATCTTCGCCAGGACGAAAGGATGAAGGCCCTGATCGCCGGCATCGAGGCGACCGGGCGCGAGCTCGACACCGTCTTCCAGCGCAACGGCATCACCCGGGTCGAGGCGCTCGGCCAGCCGCTCGATCCCCACCGCCACCAGGCGATGGTCGAGATCCCAAGCGACGAGGAGCCGGGCACCATCGTCCAGGAGATGCAGGCGGGGTATATGATCAAGGACCGGCTGCTGAGGCCGGCGATGGTGGGGGTCGCGCGGAAGGGCTAGCGGGCCAGCCGAAGCTGCGGGCCAAATGCTTCTCGAGAGCGGCCAAATATCTCTTGGTCGCTTTCGGATCGAAGTCAGGCCACGCCTTGTTCGATTTGGCGGAGCCGCATCCGGCACAGGCAATTACGAGATTGTGGAGTCGATCCGATCCCCCGTCGCACACGGGCATCACATGATCCCGATGTGGTCCCTTTGGCGATAAGGGCTGCGGTTTGAAGGGCTTTCCACAGTAAAAGCATTCGCCCCCATATTTGGCAAATGCTCTTCCCAAAGCGTCTATGGGTCGCTCCGGAGCCCGGACAATCCCTTCTACAGAATAGAGCGGCACTCGCCGATTATTCATCCTGACGAATTTGAGCTTCTCGTAGGGGATGCCTGCCAAGGGATGGGCGGCGATCGGATCTATCTTGGCCATCGTTGCAACAAAGCATGTGCTGGTAAAAGTTTTGTGAGGAAAACCCTCAATAATCCTCGTGCATCATGTCGATCTCGCGGACCCGGCGCTTCTGCCGGGCGGCCTCGACCAGCTGTCGAAGCTCTTCGCGGCGCTGGGCGGCGCGCTCGACGTGGCGAAGGACGAGGGCGCCGCCGCGGGTGGTCTCGTCGCTCGAGCTGACGGTTATGGTGCCGATCCCGGCCATCTGGTTGACCAGGCTGAAATCGAGCCTGACGTCCTTCACCCGGTAGAGCTCGACCTCGTCGAGGCTCTTGATGAAGATGCCCCGGCGAACGATCAGCCGGTCCCGGCAGATGTCGTAGCGGGCGGCCAGGCTCTCGAACCATTTCCACAGCATTATCGCCAGGGCGACGGCGGTCAGAGCCATCGGCCAGGGCCCGACTTCGGCCGGGGCGACCGCGGTCAGCAGGATTCCGATCGGCACCAGCGCCATCGTCCCCCAGCCGGCGAGCGTGCCGCGAAGCCAGCCCCAGGTCGAGGAGCGGAAGCTGTCGATCGGCTGTTCCATCACTCTCTCCTTCAATGCACCGCCCGGTCCTGCCGCTCGCCCTTGGAGGCGAGGGAGAAGCGGGGCTCGGGCACGGCGAGCGTGCCGGTGATCAGCTTCGCCGCATAGGCGCCGACGGCGGGTCCGTGCTTGAAGCCGTGGCCCGAGCCGGCCCCGACGAGGGCGACGTTGGGCCGGTTCGGGTGCCAGTCGATCAGCAGGTCGCCATTGGCGCTATTCTCATATTGGCAGATCCGCGCCTCGCTCAGCGGAGCGCCGCGAAGGCCCGGAAAGCGGCGCTCCATATAGGCGCGAACCTCGGCGAGCGCGGCGCGGGAGGGGGTGCGGTCGCCCTGGTCCGGATCCATCGGCGGTCCGTGCAGATCGTGGGCGACCTTGCAGCCCCGGCCCTCGAGGTCGGGAAAGCCGTAGAAGATGTCGCCCGCGTTGAAATCGGCCCAGCCGGGCAGGACGTCCGGCCCGAACCGGGCGTCGCCGGCCGGCGGCCGGAAGAAGAACACCTCCTGCCGGGTCGGGAAGATCCGGCGGCCGAGCAGGTCCGGGAACAGCTTCGGGAGCCAGGGACCGCAGGCGAAGACGTAGCGGGCGGCGGAAAGCGTCTCGCCGCCCTGCAGGTTCAGGCGCTTCAGCGGGCCATCCCCTCGAGGCGGGGGCTCGACCGCGGCGCGGCGATAGTCGCCGCCCGCCGCGAGGAACTCCGCCACCATCGTCTGCACCGCGCGGCGCGCCATCAGGGCGCCGAATTCCGGCTCCCACAGGCCGAGCTCGACGCCCTCGAAGTCGATCATCGGGAAGCGCCGCGCCATCTCGCGGCGTTCCAGCAGGCGGGTCGGAAGCTCGAGACGGCGATGCACTTCCACCGTCTGCCGGACATAATCCTGAGCGGAGGGGAAGAAGAAGAGGATGCCGGCCGCGTGGAAGAGCGGCAGCTCGGCCCGCGCCGAAAGGGCGCGCCATTCGGCCAGCGAATCCCAGGCCATGCGGGTATAGACCTCGTCGGCGCCGTAGCTCCCGCGGGTGAGCCGCGATTCCCCGCCCGACGAGGCGCGGGCATGGGCCGGGCCCCAGGCGTCGACCAGAAGCACCTTCTGCCCCGAGCGCTGAAGCGCCCGCGCCGTGCAGGCGCCGAACACGCCGGCGCCGACGACGATCGTGTCGGCGGGCCGGGAGGCGGCGAGCGCCGGCGCCGCGGCCGCGGCCGCCGCCGCCGCTCCCGCCGTGATCGCCGGTCGCCGCGTCATATCCGCCCTCCACCCCTCCGGACGCCGGGCAGCGTTTGGGCTGGGGCGGGGCCCGTCACGGGCTGCCGGGGGCGGGGC
>JBEVDE010000437.1:0-5418 GCA_040514175.1 Allosphingosinicella sp.
GCGGTCCGCCTCCGGCACGCCCTCGGGGAAATTCAGCGCCGGCGCGTAGAAAGGCGAGGCCTCGGGCGCATCGCGCAGCTGGGTATCGAGCTGCTCGATCACGTTGCGGATCGTCAGCTTGGTTTCGAAGACGCCCGAGGCGAGCCCCTGCCGGAAGCGGCCGATGGCTCGGTCGTTGAAGACGACATAGTCTTTGTGGCGCTTCAGATTGTTCTCATAATCGGCGACCGTCTTGAACGGCGCCGCCCCCTCGCCCGAAGCGAGGGCCGGGTAGAAGGTGTGGAAGCCGGAGAAATGGTTGACCGGCCGGACCACGCCGAGCGCCAGCAGCTCCGGCTCGAGATTCTTGAGCGAATCGAGGGTCTGCCACTCGAAGACGTCGTAGGCGATGCGGTCGGTCGAGCTCAGCTTCGAGCGGCCGATCGCGCGCAGGGCGGCGAGGTCGGCCCGGGACGCCGCCCGCTCGGCCTCGAAATAGTCGTCGGTGATGAAGTCGCCGAGCCGGTCGGTGTAGCGCAGGTCGCCGCGGAAAAGGGCGCCGACCGGGTTGCGCCTGAGATTGGCTTCGTCGCTTTCGTGGAAGAGCCGCTTGAGTCGTTCGGCCTCGCTCTGCGCCGCGCCGGGCGGCCCGGCGGCGGCTTGCGGTTCGGCCGGGGTCGTGGCGCAGGCGGTCAGGGCCGCGAGCGAGGCGGCGGCGAGCAGGAAAGCGGATTTGTTCATGGCCTTGCTTAGCCGGGCGCGGGGAGAGGGGGAAGCGGAGCTAAAATCCTCCCCGCGATTTCGCGGGGAGGGGGACCGCGCGAAGCGCGGTGGAGGGGTTCTTCGGACTCTGAAAGAACCCCTCCACCAGGCTTCGCCTGGTCCCCCTCCCCCGCAAATGCGGGGGAGGATTTCGCCGTTACGTCCCCGCCGGCTTCACCCCGTGAGTCGCGTAAAAGCCCCAGGGCCGCTCGCGATACCATTTGGTGATGATGTATTTGATCCCACCCTCGACCGGGCAGCCGGTGTGGAGCGAGAAGGTGTTGGGCTCGCCATATTGGTCGAGATTGTTCCAGACGAGGAGGTTGCCGGTGCGCGGGGTCACCCGCACCTTGGCGTTGGGGAAGAAGGTCTGGCCGCCGGCTTCGGGCTCGTTGAGGAAGATCATCGCGGTCCAGGTGCGCTGGCCGCCCTGGCGCTCCATTTCCGGCCAGTAAGGCTGGTTGGTGTAGAAGAAATCGTGGTGGGGCTTGAACTGCTGGCCGACCGCATAGCGCTGGCCCTGGATGGTCTCGCCATGGGTGGGGTCGATTCCGGTGAGGCGGTTGATCTTCGCCTCGACCATCTGGTTGGCCCGGTCCTCGAGGCGCAGGTTGCAGCTCTCGCTGGTCCGGAAGTCCGGATCGTCGGACGGCGCGAGCAGTCCCGAGGGCACTCGGTCCTTGTCGATCAGCTGGATGACGTCGTCGCATTCCTGCGGGGTGAGGAAGCCGCGGACGACGAAGATGTCGAGGCCCTGGGCGGGGAGCTTGAAGGCGTTGGGGGTCTTCAGCACGCGTTCGCGCACGAAGCCGCCGATCTCGATCCGGTAGAGCGCCCGGGGATCGCCCATCGTTCGCGCGCGCGTGCTCATCGGATCGCCTTTCCCCGAACCATCACAAAGTCGACATGCTCCAGCGCCCGCACGTCGCGCAAGGGGTCGCCGCCGACGGCGATCAGATCGGCGGAAAAACCGGGCGCGATCCGGCCGATCTCCCGCTCCAGGCCGAGCAGCTTCGCGGCGCCGGTGGTGGCGGACGATATCGCCTCGGCCGGGCTCATCCCGGCGAGCTCGACGAGCAGGGCGAGCTCCTGGGCGTTGCGGCCATGCTCGAACACCGCCGCGTCGGTCCCGAACACCACCGGCACTCCGGCGTCGCGAGCGAGCCGGGCGGCCTTGCCGACCTCGGAAAGCGTCATCCGCACCTTCGCTTCGACGACCGGCGTGAAAATGCCCTTGCCGAGCCGCTCACGAATGCCGGTGAAGGCCATCAGCGTCGGCACCAGCGACGTGCCGCGCTCCTTCATCAGCCGGACCGTGGCGGCGCTGGCGAAGGTGCCGTGCTCGATCGAATCGACTCCGGCCCGCACCGCGGCGGCGATTCCGGCGTCGGCATGGGCGTGGGCGGCGACCTTGAGGCCGAGCGAATGGGCGGTGTCGACGATCGACCTCATCTCGGCATCGGTGAAATGCTGGCCGAGGCCGCGCGCCTGCTGCGAAAGGACTCCGCCGGTGGCGGTGATCTTGATGATGTCGGCGCCGGCCCGGGAGAATTCGCGGACCCGGGCGGCGCATTGCTCGGGCCCGGTGCAGGTGTTGTCGACGGCGAGCGCGCGGATGACCTCGGGCCGGAAGCCGGAGACGTCGCCATGGCCGCCGATGGTCGAGATGGCGGGCCCGGAGGAGACGATCCTGGGCCCCGGGACGATGCCCTCGGCGGTGGCGCGACGAAGAGCGAATCCGACCAGCGGCGGCGAGCCGAGATCGCGCACCGTGGTGAAGCCGGCGAGCGCGGTGATTCGCGCATTCTTGGCGCCGATCAGGGTCGCCCATTCATTGGGGTCGACCGCCTCGTCGCGGAAATCGCCGCCCGGGTCGCCGGAGAGGTGGACGTGCATGTCGATGAGGCCGGGAAGCACGGTCTTGCCGGAAAGGTCGACGAGCCGGGCGCCGGCCGGCGGCGGCACCAGGCCGCTCGCGACTCCGGTGATGCGGCCGTCGACGATGGTGATGGTGGAGGGCCCCGAAGCCGGCTTCGCGGCGTCGGTAATGAGGTGGCCGGCGTGGACGACCGTGATGGGGCCCCCATCGCGCAGTCCGGGGGACTGCGCAGCCCCATCACTCTCCGCGGCGGCCGGAGCGGCGGCGAGGAGGCTTAAACAGGCTAAGAACCGCAAGCGCATCGGTGGCCCCCTGGTGAGAAGGGCCCTCACTGCTGCCATGCCGGGGCGTTGACAAGCAAAAAGCCCGGAGCGCTCGCACGCCCCGGGCTCTTCGTCATTCTATCCTTCCGGCGCCTACCAGAAGAAGTCGTAGATCACGTCGATCACCTCGCCGGTGTAGACGTCGACCAGGACCACGTCGTTGTAATAACGGACCCACTGGGTGCCGTAAGGCGCGGCCGGCAGGCGATACTGATAGGGATCGTTCAGCCAGTAGCGGTTCGAATAGAACAGCGAGTCGAGGATGAGTCCGATCGACAGGCGGTTGTAGCCGTAGTTGCGATAGGGCGAATAATAATTGCCGATGCGGAACTGGTTGCGGTTCGAATAGCGGTAACGCTGCCAATCGTAGCGGCTGTCGTTGCGCCAGCTGCGGTTCCAGCTGCTCCGCCGGCTGTCGCGGCGGTCGCCGTAGCGGTCGCCCCGGCCGTCGCGGCTCCAATTGCCGTCGCGGCGGCCGTCGCGCTGGCCGATGCCATATTCGCGGCGAAGCTGCTGCTCGGTATTCGCCTGATTGCGCCGGCCCTCGCGGGCATAATTGCCGCCGATCGACTGATCGATGCTCGCCTGGTTGGCGGCGCGGGTTTCCTCGACGCGCTGCCTATAGGCCTCGCGATTGGAATCGGTGCGTCCGCCGCCCCAGCGCTGGCCGCGCTGACCGTCGCCGCCGCCGCGCTGTCCGGACCAGCTCTGCTGGGTCTGCTGCTGCTGCTGCCGCACCGGCGCCTGGACCTCCTGGCGCTGGACCCGAACTTCCTGGCGAACTTCCTGGCGCTGCTGGCGCTGCTCGGACCGCGCCTGGTTGCGCTCGCCCTGCTCGCGATAATGCTCAGCGTTGCGCTCGGCGCGCGCCGCCGCCCGCTCCGTGCGGCCTTCGGTGCGATCCCGGTCCTGGGCCTGGGCCGCGATCGGCATCCCGGTCGTCGCCGCCATCAAAATTCCAAGTAAAGCTTTACGCATCTTACACTCCTCTTGCCCGGCCGCCTTTTCCCGGCCTGCTCCGACATGGACGGCCTGTGCCCCAGGCAGGATGAGCCGTTGCTGAACCGCGATTTCGCCTCCCGTTCATCAACGGCCGTCGCGCAGGGCCGGCACTTGGCGGGCGGCGTCGGCGGGATCGATGTCGGGCGGGGGCGCGGCCGAGATGCGGTCCTCGCCGCCGCGCATCTTGCCGGCCCGACGGACCGCCTCGCGGATTCGCGGATAGACGCCGCAGCGGCAGATGTTCGTGATCGCCGAATCGATCTCCTGGTCGGTCGGCGCCGAATTGCGGTCGATCAGCGCCGCCGCCGCCATGATCATGCCCGGAATGCAATAGCCGCATTGGGGAACGCTCTCCGCGACGAAGGCCTGCTGCACCGGGTGGGAGCGGTCGCTGGACAGCGCCTCGATGGTGGTGACGAAGCTTCCCTCGAGGTCGGCGATTCGCACCCGGCAGCTTCGCACCGCCTGGCCGTCGATATGAACGGTGCAGGCGCCGCACTCGCCGGTGCCGCAGCCATATTTGGTGCCGGTGAGATTGGACGCGTCGCGGAGCGCCCAAAGCAGCGGCGTCTCCGGGTCCATGCGATAGTGGACGGGCTGACCGTTCACGGTAAAGCGGCTCATAGGCCGCTGTTTCTAGGGGAGCCCGACGGAAGATGGGAAGCGAAAGGATCTCGATCTCGAACGACGGCGGAGTCGCCCATGTCGAGCTCGCCCGCGAAGGCAAGTTTAACGCGATGGACAAGGACATGTTCGCCGCCATCGGCGAGGCGTTCCGAAGCCTGGGCGCCGACCCGTCGGTGCGCGCCATCCTGCTCTCGGGGCGGGGCCGTCACTTCACCGCCGGCCTCGACCTCCAATATGCCGCGAGCCAGTTCCCCGCCACGGACGATCCCGGCCGCGCCGCCGAGTCGAGGCTGCGCCACATCAAATGGCTTCAGGACGCCTTCAGCGCCGCCGAGGAGGCGAGGCCGCCGGTCGTCGCCGCGATCCACGGCGGCTGCATCGGCGCCGGGGTCGATCTCGCCACCGCCTGCGACATCCGGCTCGCCGCCGCCGACGCCTTCTTTCAGGTGGCCGAGGTCGACGTCGCCATCACCGCCGACCTTGGCACCCTGCAGCGGCTCATCCACCTCATCCCCGAGGGCATCGTCCGGGAGCTCGCCTACACCGGCCGCCGGATGGGGGCGGAGGAGGCGGCCCGGCTCGGCCTCGTCAACCGGGTGTTGCCGGACCGCGACTCGCTGATCGCCGCCGGGCTCGAGCTTGCCCGAACCATCGCCGCCAAGTCGCCGCTGGCGGTCGCCGGCGCCAAGATGAGCCTCAACTACAGCCGCGGCCGGACGGTCGAGGAGGGGCTCCGCCATGTCGCCTTGTGGAACGCCGGAGCTCTGGTCAGCGCCGACCTCGCCGCCGCCGTCCAGGGGCGGCTGAGCAAGCAGATACCGGAGTTCCAAGACCTCGACCCGTGAC
>JBEVDE010000453.1:0-3126 GCA_040514175.1 Allosphingosinicella sp.
GCCCGACTGGATAAGGGTCAAGGCGCCGACCAGCGCCGGCTTCGCCGAGACCAGGAAGCTGATGCGCAGCCTCAACCTCGCCACCGTCTGCGAGGAGGCGGCCTGTCCCAATATCGGCGAGTGCTGGACCAAGAAGCACGCAACGGTGATGATCCTCGGCGACACCTGCACCCGCGCCTGCGCCTTCTGCAACGTCAAGACCGGAATGCCCCGCGCCGTCGACCCGCTCGAGCCCGAGCATGTCGCCACCGCCGCCGCCGAGCTGGGCCTGACCCATATCGTCGTCACCTCGGTCGACCGCGACGACCTTCCCGACGGCGGCGCGAAGCAGTTCGTGCGGGTGATCGAGGCGCTCCGCCGCAACACCCCCTCGACCACCATCGAGATCCTCACCCCCGATTTCCGCAACAAGCCGGAGAGCGCGGTCGAGGCGATCGTCGCCGCCCGGCCCGACGTCTACAACCACAATCTCGAGACGGTGCCGCGGCTCTACCCGACGATCCGCCCGGGCGCGCGCTATTACGCCTCGCTCCGACTGCTCGAGAGCGTAAAACGGCAGGACCCGACCATCTTCACCAAGTCCGGGATCATGGTCGGCCTCGGCGAGCAGCGCCTCGAGGTGCATCAGGTGATGGACGACATGCGCTCGGCCGACGTCGATTTCCTGACCATGGGCCAATATCTCCAGCCGACCCCGCGCCACGCGAAGGTCGAGGAGTTCGTCACCCCCGCCGCTTTCTCCGCCTATGGCGCGATCGCCCGGGCGAAGGGCTTCCTGCTCGTCGCCGCGAGCCCGCTGACCCGCTCGAGCTACCATGCCGGCGACGATTTCGCGAAGATGAGGGCGGCGCGCGAGGCCAAGGTCGGATCGAGGCGTTAGAGAGATATGGGCGATCTGTGCTTCCTCGTCGCCCCAGCGAAGGCTGGGGCCCCGGCGGGTGAAGAACGCCGGCGCATTTCACGCCCTGGGGTCCCAGCCTTCGCTGGGACGACGCGTTAGTCATGCCCCGCCACACCGAGACCCGGCGCATGCCCTACACGCCCGAGCAGATGTTCGATCTGGTCGCCGACGTGAAGCGCTACCAGGAATTCCTGCCCTGGGTCGCGGCCACCCGGATCCGTTCGGACGGCGATACCCTGATGATCGCCGACCTCGTCGTCGGCTTCAAGGCGATCAAGGAGACCTTCACCTCGCGGGTCGAGAAGCAGCGGCCGTCGCGCATCCACGCCGAATATATCGAGGGACCGCTCAAATATCTGCAGAACAGCTGGCTGTTCAGGCCGGACGGGCAGGGCGGCACCGAGATCGACTTCTGCGTCGACTTCGCCTTCAGGAACCGGATCTTCGAAAGCCTGGCCGGCCAGATGTTCGACCGCGCGCTGAGGCGGATGATCGGCGCCTTCGAGGACCGGGCGCGGGAATTGTACGGCGACGGCGAGCAGAGCGCGGCCTGACTCCCCTCCCTGGAAGGGAGGGGCTGGGGGTGGGTAGGCGAGCGAAGCGAGACTTCCTTCTGACTCGGAGTTTCGGCCGCCTTCGGCGGACCCACCCCTGGCCCCTCCCTTCCAGGGAGGGGGAGCCCTGTCATCCCGTCGCGCTTCCTTCCACGGGCATCAGCAGCTCCAGCGCGCACAGCGCCGCCTGAAGCCTCACCCCGCCGCGCCCCAGATCGCCGAAATGCCTGGTGTCGGCGACGATCTCCTTGGGGTCGGCGCCGCGGCGGGCGCGGGCGAAGATCACGGTCCCCACCGGCTTCTTGTCGCTGCCGCCGCCGGGCCCGGCGATTCCGGTGACCGCCACCGCGGTGTCGGCGCCGGTCCGTTTCAGGGCGCCCTGCGCCATGCTCCAGGCGACGGCGATCGAAACCGCCCCGAACGTCTCGACGACGTCCTCGCTGATTCCGAGCAGGGCGATCTTGGAGTCGTTCGAATAAGTGATGAAGCCCGCCTCGAGCACGTCCGACGAGCCCGGAATTTCGGTAAGGGCGGCGGCGACGAGGCCGCCGGTGCAGCTCTCCGCCACGGCCAGCCTCAGTCCGGCCGCCCGGCTCGCCTCGACGACCCGGCGCGCCGACTCGATCAGCTCGGGGGGAAGGACGAAGTCGCGGACGCAGCTCTCATCTGAAGTCACTGATCTTCCTCCGGCAGCCGGACGGTGGCGACCGCCTGGGCGGCCATGCCTTCGCCCCGGCCGGTGAAGCCGAGGCGCTCGGTGGTCGTCGCCTTGACGCTAACCCGGGCGAGGGGAAGCCGCAACAAGGCCGCGACCGAAGCGCGGATCGCCTCGCGATGGGGCCCGATGCGCGGCGCCTCGCAGATCAGGGTGACGTCGACATGGTCGATGCGGCCGCCGCGCGCCTCGATCAGCGCGCGCGCCCGTTCGGCGAAGAGCGACGAGGCGGCGCCGCGCCATTGCTTGTCGCCCGGCGGGAAATGGTCGCCGATGTCGCCGTCCCCGATCGCCCCGAGCAAAGCGTCGGTGACGGCGTGGAGGAGGACGTCGGCGTCGCTATGGCCCTTGAGCCCGCGCTCGTGCGGGATCCGGATTCCGCCCAGCCACAAAGCCTCGCCCGGGGCGAAGGCGTGGACGTCGAAGCCCATTCCGGTGCGGCTGGTCATGAGGCCGGCGAGGCGCGCCTCGGCCCGGGCGAAATCGCCTTCGTGGGTGAGCTTCTCCAGCGCTTCGTCCCCGGCCACGGCCGCGACCCGAAGCCCGGCGGCGCGCGCGACCTGGGCGTCGTCGGTGGCGAGGCCGCCGCCCCACTGCCGATGCGCCGCCAGAATCGCCTCGAAGCGAAAGGCCTGCGGGGTCTGCACCCGAACCAGCCCCTCGCGGCCCATCGGCTCGCCGAGCTCGGCTCCGGCGCGGGCGAGGGTGTCGACGACGGGCAGCACCGGAACCGCGCCGTCGGCCTCCGCAAGCCCGTCCTTCAGCCTCCCGACCACCTCGGCCGGAAGGAAAGGCCGGGCGGCGTCGTGGATGAAGGCGAAGCCGGCTCCACCCTCGGCGGCGATCGCCTCGAGGCCGTTGCGGACGCTGTCCTGCCGCTCGCGGCCGCCGATGAGCGGGGAGGGGAGGGTGCGAGCGCCGATCGCCTCCCGGTAAAGGTCCGCCTGACCCTCGCC
>JBEVDE010000048.1:0-6414 GCA_040514175.1 Allosphingosinicella sp.
CGAGGCTGCGCGTCGGCCTCAGGACGACCAGCCGCGGCCAGGGGCCGACGTCCGGCAAAGGGACCCGTTCCGGAGGATCGCGCGCAAAGTAGGCGGCGTCCCGGTTCGCGATGTCGTCGGGCAGAGGGCGGCGGAGGAGCGAGAGCAATCGCAGCAGGCGCGCGCATCGCGCCGGCGCAAGCAATTGCTCATCGGCGGCGCAAGCGGGATGCAAGGTCAGCACGTACAGTTCGTCGAGGCGATGCTGGAGCAATGGAAGGATTGGCAGATTGTCGACGATCCCCCCGTCCACATAGCGCGTCTCACCGATCACGACGGGTCGGACGATGCCGAACGGCAAGGCGGCGGAGGCCATTAGAAAGGTCGCCTGCTGCTCGGGCGTTCGTTCATCGATCTGGACGTAGGCGGGAACCCAGACATGGGCGGGGTCGGCTTTCCAGGGACCGGAATAGGGCTCGTCATAGGGGCGAATGCTGCGATCGGCTGCCATCCAGGTGGGACGATCCGGATCGAAGACCGGGAGCAGCCGTGCCGTGGTCACATAGGTCGGGATTGTCATCTCGCCCCCGTGAAGGAAGGCTCGGACAGTCGCCAGCAGGGGATCGTTTGAGAGAGCGGTCATCCCGATGAACGGAAGCAACGGGATTGCGAGCAGGATCATAAAGAACCAGGCAAGATAAAACGCGACAATCGTCCACACGATGAACGCCAGGACAAAGAGGATTTGGCCCAGATCTCGGGTGTCCACATAATATTCAGAGACGTAGACGAGGGGATAGGCCACGGTCGTTGCCCACAAGATCATGAAGATGAACATGACCAGCCCGTGCGGCCTTTGGTTCGTCTTTTCGCCGCCGATTCCGATGATGACGATCGAAAGCAGGGTGAGCGGGCAGCACAACAGCAGACCCATCGCCAACGCCTTCGGAGTGCCGATCCCGGCAAGCTCGGCAGGCGGGAAGAGGAGCAGGGCGGGGCCCGCAGCGATCGTCGTCATGACGATCCCCACCAGGACAGCGGCGGTGAGCCCGAGCGTTCTGTCCAGGCTTGGGCCGACCGGCACCCCGTCGGCGCGAGCGATCAGCAGGCTGATAACGACGATCAAAGAACCGACGGCGCGGGCAACCGGGCGCGGCAAATATTTCAACGGGCCTCGGCGTTCGTAGGCCGAGGCCGGCGATATGCTCGACCAGAGCCGCTCGCCGGCCTTCAGGTCTCCGATCGACCAGATGACGGCATTGAGCGCGCCGGCCGAGGTGCCGGCGACGGCGGCAAATTCCACGTCGAGCTCGCGCAGAGCCTTGAGACAGCCGAAGGTATAGGCGCCCTTGGCGCCTCCCCCGGCAATAACCAGCCCGCGCCTCATGGGTTGGACGCCATCGGCTCCCGTCACTCCCCGGCTCCCTTTGCCGCCGGCAGAATCGCTCCACGGCGGTGGGAGTCAAGCCAGCGCCTCGAAGGGGCGATCGAGACGCGAGCGCGCATGCCGGTCCGGTGGAGGTCCGATTTGCCACTCGGGCATTTGTGCCATTGTGTCCGATACCAGCCGCACTAAATGGATCGAACCGCCAGAACGGACCGACAAATGAACCTCGAGAAATTCACCGAGCGGGCGCGCGGATTCCTGCAGTCGGCGCAGACCGTGGCGCTGCGCCTGAACCACCAGCGAATCACGCCCGTGCATGTGCTCAAGGCCCTGCTGGAAGACGAGCAGGGCATGGCTTCGGGCCTGATCGCCAGGGCCGGCGGAAGCGCCGAGGCGGCCCGGCGGGAGACGGACGAGCAGCTGGCGAAGATCCCGGTCGTGTCGGGGAGCGGCGCCAATTCGACCCCGGGCCTCGACGGCGAGACGATGCGGGTGCTCGACCAGGCCGAGCAGGTCGCCCAGAAAGCGGGCGACAGCTACGTCACCGTCGAGCGGCTGCTGCTGGCGCTGGTGCTGGCGACGACGACCGGCGCCGGCAAGGCGCTGGCCGATGCCGGGGTGAAAGCGGAAGCCCTGAACGCCGCGATCAACGAGCTTCGCGGCGGCCGCACCGCCGACACCCAGTCGGCCGAGGACCGCTACGACGCCTTGAAGAAATTCGCCCGCGACCTCACCCAGGCGGCGCGCGACGGCAAGCTCGATCCGGTGATCGGCCGCGACGAGGAGATCCGCCGGACCGTCCAGATCCTCGCCCGCCGGACCAAGAACAATCCGGTGCTGATCGGCGAGCCCGGAGTCGGCAAGACCGCGATCGCCGAAGGGCTGGCGCTGCGCATCGCCAATGGCGACGTTCCCGACAGCCTCAAGGACCGGCGGCTGATGGCGCTCGACATGGGCAGCCTGATCGCCGGCGCCAAATATCGCGGCGAGTTCGAGGAGCGTCTGAAGGGGGTGCTCGACGAGGTCCGCCAGGGCGAAGGCGACATCATCCTGTTCATCGATGAGATGCACACGTTGATCGGCGCCGGCAAGAGCGAGGGGGCGATGGACGCCTCCAACCTCCTGAAGCCGGCGCTGGCCCGGGGCGAGCTCCATTGCATCGGCGCGACCACGCTCGACGAATATAGCAAGCATGTCGAGAAGGACCCGGCGTTGCAGCGGCGGTTCCAGCCGGTCGTGATCGGCGAGCCGACCGTCGAGGACACGATCTCGATCCTCAGGGGCCTCAAGGAGAAATACGAGCTTCACCACGGCGTCCGTATCACCGACGGCGCGCTCGTCTCGGCGGCGACGCTCAGCCACCGCTACATCACCGACCGCTTCCTGCCCGACAAGGCGATCGACCTGATGGACGAGGCCGCGTCGCGGCTGCGCATGGAGGTCGAATCGAAGCCCGAGGAGATCGAGACGCTCGACCGGCGGATCATCCAGCTCAAGATCGAGCGCGAGGCGCTCAAGAAGGAGAAGGACCGGGCCTCGCAGGACCGCCTGAAGGCGCTCGAGGACGAGCTCGCCAATCTCGAGCAGCAATCGGCCGAGCTGACCACGCGCTGGCAGGGCGAGAAAGAGAAGCTCGCCGGCGAGGCGAAGATCAAGACGGAGCTCGAGCAGGCCCGGCTGGAGCTCGACCAGGCGCAGCGCGCCGGCGACCTCGCCAAGGCGGGCGAGCTCCAATATGGAAGCATCCCGGCGCTCGAGAAGCGGCTCGCCGAGGTCGAGGTAGCGAGCCAGAGCGCGATGCTCCGCGAGGAAGTGACGAGCGAGGACATCGCCTCGGTCGTCGCGCGCTGGACCGGCATTCCGATGGAGCGGATGCTCGAGGGCGAGCGCCAGAAACTGATTAACATGGAAGCCGAGATCGGGCGCCGCGTGATCGGTCAGGAGGAGGCGGTGCGCGCCGTCGCCAAGGCGATCCGGCGCTCGCGCGCGGGGCTTCAGGATCCCAACCGGCCGATGGGCTCGTTCCTGTTCCTGGGGCCGACCGGGGTCGGCAAGACCGAGCTCACCAAGTCGCTGGCGCTGTTCCTGTTCGACGATCCGCACGCGATGGTCCGGATCGACATGTCGGAGTTCATGGAGAAGCATTCGGTCGCCCGGCTGATCGGCGCCCCTCCCGGCTATGTCGGCTATGAGGAAGGCGGCGTGCTGACCGAAGCGGTGCGCAGGCGACCCTATCAGGTGGTGCTGTTCGACGAGGTCGAGAAGGCCCATTCGGACGTCTTCAACGTGCTGTTGCAGGTGCTCGACGACGGCCGGCTGACCGACGGCCAAGGCCGCACCGTGGACTTCACCAACACGATCATCATCCTGACCTCGAACCTCGGCAGCCAGTTCCTCACCAATTTGGCGGACGGCCAGACGGTGGACGATGTCGAGCCGCAGGTGATGGAGGTGGTGCGCGGTCATTTCCGGCCGGAGTTCCTCAACCGGCTGGACGAGATCATCCTCTTCCACCGCCTGGCGGCCGAGCATATGGCCCCGATCGTCGACATCCAGGTCGGCCACGTCCGTCAGCTGCTCGCCGACCGCAAGATCGGACTGGAGCTCAGCGAGGCGGCGCGCGCCTGGCTGGGCCGGGTCGGCTACGATCCGGTCTATGGCGCCCGGCCGCTCAAGCGGGCGGTGCAGCGCTATCTCCAGGACCCGCTCGCCGATGCTATCCTGCGCGGCGACGTTCCGGACAATTCGGTCGTGCGAGTCGACGAGGGCGATGGCGGCCTGAAGCTGCATACGGGCGAGAAGGCCGCGGCTTAGTTACTCGTTATCCCGGCGGAGGCCGGGATCCCAGCGCGACAGAGGCAGCGGAGGCTGGGGTCCCGGCGAGTGAAGGCCGCCGGCGCTTTTCACTCGCCGGGACCCCAGCCTGCTCTGGGATGACGGGAATCGCCTACCGCTCGCTCAGATAATAGCGGTCGGTCGCTGCAAGCGCCTCGTCCAGCTCGTAGACGATCGGCTGGCCGGTCGGGATTTCGAGGCCGGTAATCTCCGCGTCCGGAATGTTCGACAGATGCTTGACCAGCGCCCTTAGCGAATTGCCGTGGGCGGAGATCAGAACGCGCTGCCCGTCGCGCAGCGCAGGGGCGATCCGTCCCTCCCAATAAGGCAGGACCCGGGCGATCGTATCCTTGAGGCTCTCGGTCCGGGGCACCTGGATGCCGGCGTAGCGCCGGTCGGCGGCCAGATCGTAGGGGCTGTCCTCGGCCATCGGCGGCGGCGGGATGTCGAAGGACCGGCGCCAGATCCGCACCTGCTCGTCGCCATGCTTCGCCGCCGTCTCCGCCTTGTTGAGCCCGGTGAGGCCGCCGTAATGGCGCTCGTTCAGACGCCAGTCCTTCTCGACCGGAAGCCACAGCCGCCCCATCGCCTCGAGCGCGAGGTCGAGCGTCTTGATCGCCCGTGTCTGAAGGCTGGTGAAGCAGAGGTCGAAGTCGAGCCCCTTCGCCGCCATCAGCTCGCCCGCCAGCCGAGCTTCCTCCGCCCCCTTCGCGGTGACGTCGACGTCCCACCAGCCGGTGAAGCGATTCTCGAGATTCCAGGCCGACTGGCCGTGGCGGATGAGGACGAGCCTGGGCATCAGCGCTTGCGGGCGGGCAGGTCGTCGATGATCGCGTGGAGCGCGTCGAGGCAGGCGCGGGCGAGAAGGGCGCTTCGCTCGGGCGACCAACCCCGCTTCGCATCGGGCAGATCGTCATTGTCCTTGAACGGCATCTCGAGGGTCATCGAGACGGCGCCGAAGCGTTCGGCGAGCTGCGAGGTCGACATCGACATGTTCGCCGCGCCGGGCTTCGCCACCTCATAGCCCTTGCGGGTCTGGAAATCGGGGGAGAAGCGGACCAGCTCCTCGCTGAACCGCTCGAACAATTTCCCCTGGCGCTCGTGCCAGCTCGGAATGCCCTCGAAGCCGGCCAGGAAATTGGCCGGGATCGCCTCGTCGCCATGGACGTCCATCGCGAAATCGACTCCGGTGCGGTCCATCTCGTTTCGGACGCACAGCACTTCCGGGCTTCGTTCGGGGCTCGGCTCGTGCCACTCGCGGTTGAGGTTGGTGCCGACCGCGTTGGTGCGCAGATGGCCGCGCCGCGAGCCGTCGGGATTCATGTTCGGCACGATGTGGAAGGTCGCCTTCGCGAGCAGTCGCCGGGCGACGGGATCGGATTCGTCGAGAAGCCGCTCGAGCGCGCCCTCCATCCACCATTCCGCCATCGTCTCGCCCGGATGCTGGCGGGCGTAGAGCCAGATTTGGAGCGGCCCGTCGCCGATCCGGAAATAGTCCATCTCCTGCCCGTCGAGGGTCTGGCCGAGCGAGCGGTGCTCCACCGCCGGGTGAGCGGCGACCGAAGCGACGAGATCGTGATGCCGCTCCATCGTATAAGGCGCGAAATAGGCGAACCAGACGCTGCTCGACGGCGGCGTGACCCGGATGGTGAGGATCCCGCCTTCATAACCGGTGTCGACCCGCTCCCAGTCCTCGCGGTCGAGCGACATGCAGGCGCGGTAATTCTGCCAGCCGAGCGGATAGGCGGCGCCGGCGCAGTTGAGGATTCTGAGCTCGACCGGCTGGCCGGCGGCGCCGGTCAGCCGAAAGTAGAACCATTGATAGAAATCGGAAGCATGGTCCTTGACGATTTCGAGGTCGATTCGATTGCCCTGGATGGCGACCGTGCGAATATTGCCGCCATCGAAGGGGCTCGTAACGGATAAGGTCATCGAACCCTGATAGTGCGCCCCGACTCGCCGGGGAAGTCCTGAAACAGGGCGGCGGCGAGCCGTTCGACGGCGGCGGTCCGGGCCGCCCCGGCGCTTCCGGTGGGGGCTTCGCCGACGGCCCGGCCTTCCCAGAAGACGGTGCCGTCCGAGCGGCGGCGAATCGCCACTTCGAGCAGGCTGGCGGTGACGCTGGCGGAGGTCCCAGCCGGCACGGTCGCGGAGAGGCCGCGCCCGATTCGCGCCGCGCTCAGCGCCGCGACCGCTTCGCGGCTGCCCTGCTC
>JBEVDE010000057.1:0-21802 GCA_040514175.1 Allosphingosinicella sp.
CGAAGCCGTCCCCCCGGGACGGCCTCTTACCGGCATGATGTGGTGCGGTCGAGAAGACTCGAACTTCCACGGCCTTTCGGCCACAGCGACCTCAACGCTGCGCGTCTACCAGTTCCGCCACGACCGCACGTCACTGCCCCCCGGAATAAGCTTCCGGGGCCGGTAGGAGCGGGGCCTCTAGCAAAGGGGAAGGAGCGAGGCACTGGCGCGTTGCCTCCAATAATTCCTCCCCGGCATTTGCCGGGGAGGGGAACCAGGCGAAGCTTGGTGGAGGGGTTCTTCCAGCGTTCCAAGAACCCCTCCACCGCGCTTCGCGCGGTCCCCCTCCCCCGAAATCCGGGGGAGGAATTTAGAATCTACCTCTTCCGGCCCTTCGCCGGCAGCGGGCGCATCACCCTGGCCAGCGCCAGGGCGGCGACCTTTCGGCCCAGCTCCTCGCCCGCCTCGTTGGAGAAGCGGTAATGGACTCCGCCATAGGTGCGCGAGATCGAGACCTCCCTCACCCATTCGTCGAGGCTCGGTACGACCTGGACGATGCTGTTGGGGATCGAACGGGACGCGACCCTGACCCCGCCCGGCGGCGAGTCGCCGACCTCGCTCTTGAGCACCGCCGCGGTCGAGGCGGCAAAGGTGCAATGGGCGCAGGGATATTCGGGATGGTTGGGGGTGGCGATCAGCGGCTCCCAGGCCGGATCCTCCCGGGTCGCGTCGTTGCCGTCGTCCGAGGCGTTGCGCACCGCCGTGATCGGCCGCCAGAAATTGTAATGGAGCTTGGCCTCGGCATTGGCGATGCCGGCGTCGTCGGTGACCATGGCGAGCAAGGCGAACATGCGCGCGTTCGCGACCGGCGAGCGGCCCTTCGCATCGGCGATCAGGCGCAAGGTCGGGGTCATGTTGGGCGTGATTCGGTAGCGCGCCATCAGCGTCTGCTGGGGCGTCCTGGTGCTTCCGGTCCTGGCGCCGAGCCGCCTGATCTCCTCATAGTCGCGCGCCCAGCGCTCGCTGCCCAAAGCGGGCGGCGGGCCGGGCCGGACCGATTCGTAGCTGGGCAGGATCCACGGCTTGAAGGTGGTGACGTAGGGCGCGAAGACCGGCAGCTGGGTCGCCGTCCAGGTCCCGGCGCTGGTCCGCGGCCGGTAGGGGATGGGGGTTCGGTCCGGGTCGAAGCCGCCCGCCGCAAGGGCGAGCTTCGCCGCAGCCTCGCCGACCGCCTTGCCGCGCTCGCGGGCGGCGGCGTCGGTCACCGCCAGCATCGCGACCTCGTAGCTGTCGTCGAGCCCGGACTTCTGGCCCGGATAATGGGCGATCAGCACCTGATAGGCGGCGGTCGCGGCGGCGGCGTCCTGCGACGCGCCGGGCGCGGCGGCGGCCATTCCGAGATAGGTCTCGTAGCGCCGGTCGATCGCGTTCAGCGCCTCGAACATGGCGATCGCGACCTGGGTCTGGGCGCGGTCGTGCTCGCCGGTGCGCGGCGCGTCGGGCGGCGGCGCGGCGGCGGTGCCGACCGCCTGGGCATAATCGATCCATTCGCAGACCGTATCCGCCGAGGCGGGCGAAGCGGCGGCGAAGGCGGCGCCCGCCGCGAGAAGCAGGAATTTGCGCATCTATGATCCCCCGAATTTGCGTCCCCGGCCGCAGACTAGCACCGAATCAATAGAGGAACATCGGCATCCCCTCGATCCGCATCAAACGCGCACGATAGGTCGAGGGATCGTAGAGCCCGCCGACGTCGACCGTCTTGCTTGCCCGGAGCAGGGTATCGATCGGGACGTGGCCGTAATTGCCGCCGCCCAGGATCACCATCCGCGCCGTCTCGCCACGCTGGAGGAGCTGGATGGCGAGGCCGCCGAAGGCGAAGCCGACCATCCGGTCCATCGCGTCGGGCTCGCCGGCGCGCATCAGATAGGCGAGCTCCTGGATGACGGTGCCGCAGCCGAGCCGGGCCCTGATCGCCTTGCCGAGCTGCTGGCCGATGCCCCCCTCGCCGCGCTCGCTGGCGGGCCTGGACAGCTCGGCCCCCTCCTCGCCCCCGCCTTTGATCGCGGCCCCTTCCGAGACCACGCACATCGCATAGCCGGCGGGGTTGGACGCCTTGTCGTCGGCGAGCAGTGGGAAGAGGATGTCGAGGTCGGCGGGCACTTCGGCGATGATCGTGCGGTCGACCTGGGCGAGGAATCCGGCGAGGAGGGCGGTCTCGCCGCTGCGCCGCCCGAACAGTTCGACGACCCCGATCCGCTCGTGGCTCTCGACCGTGGTCCTGAGCGCATTGATCGCCTCGACCGAGCGGCTGACCGCAGTCGAGAAGCCGATGCAATAGTCGGTTCCGAAGACGTCGTTGTCCATCGTCTTGGGGATCGAGACGACCGGCACGCCCTGCGCCGCCAGATGCGCCGAGAAGCGCAACGTGCCGTCCCCGCCCAGGGTGATCATGGCGTCGATGCCGAGCCTCTCGAGGGTGTCGACCACCCGCTTCGTCTGGTCGCCCTCGGCCAGAGTGCGCGGATCGGTGCGCGAGGTGTGGAGGATGGTGCCGCCCATCCGGTCGATCCCGCGCACGCCCTCGCGGGTCAGCTTCAGGCTGTTGGCGGCGAGGCTCGCCGGGTCGCCCGGATCGATCGCGAGCACCCCTTCCCAGCCGCGGCGGAAACCGGTCACCTCCCAGCCGAGCGCGTCCGCGGAGAGGGTGACCGAGCGAATGCAGGGATTGAGGCCCGGCACGTCGCCCCCGCCGGTCAGCAGGCCGATCCGCACCCGGTCAGCCCGCGGACGGGAAGGCGACGCGCAGCGTGTGGCCCTCGCCGGCAGGCACGTCCATCTCGGCGTGGCTGAAGGTTGAGCTCTGGCCCGGCTGGAGCTCGGACACGGCCGGCGTGATCGGCCAGCTGTAGATGGTCTTGCCCGACGAGTCGCGGACATCGGCGCGCAGCTGCGGGACGCGCTGGACCGATCCGGTCGGGTTGGTGATCCGTCCTGTCACGCTGAGCAAGGCGTTGCCGCTCGCCAGCGTTCCATTCTCGGCATGGACGTCGGTGACCTTGAGCGGAGTCGCGTTGCGGCCGGGCAGGGCGATGTCGACGCCAAGCTCGGGCAGTCCGGTGGAATAGACGGCCGCGGTCGCGGCGAGCATCAGGGCGGCGGCGATGACGGCGACGATCGTCCACATCCGGGCCGGGTTGCGGCGCGGGCGAAAGGGCGGCTCGTGGGCGAAGGCGTCGTAATTTTCCGGTTCCGCCGGCGGCGCCGGGCCGAGCAGGGCGGCGGCGGTGCGGGCCGGCGCCGGTTCGCGCAGCGGGGGCGGCGGCGGCGGCGGCGGCGGCGGCGAAGCCGCGGGCGCCTGCCACTCGGCCGAGGTCCGCGGCGAGGGCGGCGGCTGAAGCCAGCTGTGGCGGCAGGAGGCGCAGCGCACCTGTCGGCCGGACGGACCGACCGCGCTGTCCGGCACCACATAGCGCGTCTTACAGGCGGGACAGCTCAGGATCATCTTTACGGGAGGCCCCAAAGGCTGGTGCTCGTCCGAATCCAAGCACGGCGAGCCGCTCCATGCAAGCCATTGCGAACGCCTACGTCATTCCGGCGAAAGCGGGAATCCATGAACAGGGCGGCTCGAAACCTCGCCGGACCGGCGTTCATGGATCCCGGGTCAAGCCCGGGATGACGGGCTCGCCGACCTTTTCCATGGCGCCGGCGATCGGATCCGGACGCGTTCGCCACGCCGTGCCGATTGAGTGGTTTACGGCCCCGCGCGGCGCATGCCATTGAAGCGGCGGGGGCATGGCCCCGAGCGGAGGCGGGATCTGAGCACGAGCGGCAGCATCGTCCAGTTCGACAATGTCGGGCTGCGCTATGGAACGGGGGCGGAGACGCTCTCGGACCTCAGCTTCTCGCTCAGGCACGGCGGCTTCTACTTCCTCACCGGCCCGTCGGGGGCGGGCAAGACCTCGCTGCTCCGGCTCCTCTACCTCGCCCAGCGGCCGAGCCGGGGCCTCATCAAATTGTTCGGCGAGGACATCGTCACCATGCCGAGGAAGCGCCTGCCCGGCTTCCGGCGGCGGATCGGGGTCGTCTTCCAGGATTTCCGGCTCGTCACCCACCTTTCCGCCTTCGACAATGTCGCGCTTCCGCTTCGGGTCGCCGGGGTCGACGAGAAGGATCTGCAGGGGCCGGTGAGCGAGATGCTGGCCTGGGTCGGCCTCGGCCACCGCGCCAGCGCCCGCCCCGCCACCCTCTCGGGCGGCGAGCAGCAAAGGGTCGCCATCGCCCGGGCGGTCATCGCCCGGCCCGAATTGCTCGTCGCCGACGAGCCGACCGGCAACGTCGACCCGGAAATGGCCAAGCGCCTCCTCCATCTGTTCGATTCCCTGAACAAGCTCGGCACCACGATCGTCGTCGCCACCCACGATCTCCACCTCATCTCGAGCATCGGCAGCTTCGAGATGCTCCGGCTCGACCGCGGCACCCTGCTCGACCCGACCGGCGCCCTTCGCCACCCGCCGCGGCGGGCCGAGGCATGAGCGCCCTGCTCCAGACCCTGGGCGCGGCCGACCGCCGGCTTCTGCCCGAGGGCCGGCTCGCCGGGCCGATGCCCTGGGTGATCGCGATCATGATGTTCCTGACCGTCCTCGCCGCCGCCGCCGGCCTCGGCCTCGCGGGCGGCGCCGCGAGCCTCGGCGCCGGCCTCGGCAACAGGGTGACGGTGCAGATCCTCGAGCCCAATCCCGACCGGCGCGAGGCCGAGGCGGGGCGCGCCGTCGCCCGGCTCCGGGCCCTGCCCGAGGTCGCGAGCGTCCACCGCCTGGCGCCGGCCGAGCTTGCCGAGCTGCTCGAGCCCTGGCTCGGACCCGGCGGCCTCGAGGGCGATCTGCCTATCCCGGCGATGATCGACGCCCAGCTCATCCCCGGCGCCCGCGCCGACGCCCTCGCCCCGGCGGTGACCGCCGCCGCCCCCTCCGCCCGGATCGACGACAACGGCCAGTGGCTGGCGCCGCTCGGCCGGCTCCTCGCCGCCCTGAAATGGCTCGCGCTCGGCCTCGTCGCCTTGATGATCGCCGCCACCGCCGCCACCGTCGTCCTCGCCGCCCGGGCCGCCCTCGACACCCATCGCGGCACCATCGAGGTGCTGCATCTGATGGGCGCGACCGACGTCCAGGTCGCCCGGCTGTTCCAGCGCCGGATCGCGCTCGACGCCTTGTTCGGAGGCCTGGTCGGCTTCGGCGCGGCGGCGCTCGCCCTGGTCCTCATCGGCCGGCGCATCGGCGCGCTCGGCTCCGACCTGCTCGGCTCGGCGGCTCTGCCGGCGACGACCTGGCTCGCCCTTGCTCTGCTTCCGGCTCTCGGCGTCGGCCTCGCCATGCTGGTCGCCCGGGCCACCATCCTGAGGGCCCTTGGGAGAATGTTGTGATCCGCCGCGCCTTTTCCGCGATTCTCCTCCTTTATCTGCTCGGCTACGCCTTGTTCGCCGTGCTCCTGCCGCGCCCGGCCGACGAGCGTCCGACCGACGCCATCGTCGTCCTCACCGGCGGCGCCAAAAGGATCGAGCGCGGCCTCGACCTGATGGCCCGCAACAAGGCGAAAAGGATGCTCGTCTCCGGAGTCGCCCGCACCGTCCGCCCGGAGGAGCTGGCCGCGCAATATCGCGCCGACGAATCGCTGTTCGCCTGCTGCGTCGATCTCGGCCGCGAAGCGGTCGACACCCGCTCCAACGCCGAGGAGGTCGCGCGCTGGATGGAGAAGCACAAGTTCAGGTCGATGCGCCTCGTCACTACCGACTGGCACATGCCTCGCGCCCGCTTCGAGCTCTCGCGCCGGCTCGGCGGCGGAATCGCCGTCACCGGCGACGCGGTCGAGAGCAATCCGAGCTTCGGCCAGCTCTTCACCGAATATAACAAATATCTCCTCCGCCGCTCGGCCGTGCTCGTCGGAATCTGATGAACGCCGTTCGCTCTTTGCTCTACGCCCTCGTCTTCTATCCCGGCAGCGTGCTCTACGTGCTCGCCGGGATCGCCGTGCTTCCGCTCGGCCGAGGCGCCGTCCGCCGGGTCGCCGACGCCTGGACCGGCTTCAACCGCTTCTGCGCCCGCTTCCTGCTCGGGATCCGAACCCGGATCGAAGGCGAGGTGCCGGCGGGCGCCGTCATCGTCGCGGCCAAGCACCAGTCGATGTTCGAGACGACCGAATTACAGTGCATCCTCGCTACGCCGGCGACGGTGATGAAGAGCGAGCTCGGCCGGATCCCGCTCTGGGGCCGGCTGACCCGCGCCTACGGCATCATCCCCGTCGACCGCGACGGCGGCGGAGGCGCGCTCCGCAAGCTTCTCCGCGCCGCCGGCGAGGCGGTCGAGGAAGGCCGCCCGATCGTCATCTTCCCCGAAGGCACGAGGGTCGCGCCCGGCGAGCGGCCGCCGCTCGAGCCGGGCTTCGCCGGCCTCTACCGGGTGCTCGGCCTGCCGGTCGTCCCGGTCGCGCTCGACAGCGGCCGGATCTGGCCCCGCCGGAGCTGGGTCAAACGGCCGGGAATCGTCACGATGCGTTTCGGCGCCCCGATCCCGCCCGGCCTTCCCCGCAAGGAGGCCGAGGCCAGGGTCCACGCCGCCATCAACGCCCTCGAATGATTCCAGGGCTTTATAATTGGGTGTCAGACACCGAATTATGAAAATCGGTGTCTGGAAAATCGGTGTCTGACACCATTTTTTCTGACACCATTTTTTTGGTTCCGGGTGAAAGGCCCGGTGCCCTTCAACTTCTGGACCGCCCGCCTGCGCCGGCATGACGAGAAGGCCCGATCACCCTCAGTCGCGGAGCCTGGCTCCGACCTTGGCCGCCGCCGCGACGATCCGGGCGGAGATCGCCTTCAGCTCCTCCTCGGTGAAGCTCTTCTCGCCGGGCTGAAGCACAACCTCGACGGCGAGCGACTTCTGTCCTTCGGGCACCCCCGCGCCGATGAAGACGTCGAACAGAGAGACCCCCGCGATCGCCTGCCGGTCGGCGCTCCGGACCGCCCGAAGCAGGGCGTCGGCGGGCGCATCGGCGGGCAGCAGGAAGGCGAAGTCGCGCCTCACCGCCTGAAGCGCCGGCGGCGCATAGGCCTCGCGCATTCGGCCGCCCCGTTTCGCCGGCAGGGCGTCGAGGAAGAGCTCGGCGGCGACCAGCGGCCCCTCCAGGTCGAAAGCGCGAAGGGTGGCGGGATGGAGCTCGCCATATTCGGCCAGGACGTTCTTGGGCCCGAGCGCCAGCCGTCCCGACCGTCCGGGATGATAGACCGCGGACGCGCCCGCCAGCGACTGCAGATTGTCGACCGGCGCCCCGGCCGCGGCGAGCAGGGCGAGGGCCTCCGCCTTGGCGTCATAGGCGTCGAAGCCCCGCGCCTTGCCGCTCCGCCAGTGGCGCGGCGCGGCCCGGCCGGCGAGGATCAGGCCGAGCGTCGGCCGCTCGCCGTCGGCGAAATAGCGGCGGCCGATCTCGAACAGCCTGACGCTCTCCGCGCCCCGCGCGATGTTGCGCCGGGCCGCCGAAAGCAGTCCGGGGAGCATCGACGGCCGCATCGCCTTCAGCTCCTCGCTGATCGGATTGTCGAGAATCCAGGCCGAGCCGCCGAACGGCGCCGCCTCCGCCTCGGCGACGAAGCTCCAGGTCACCGCCTCGTTCAGCCCGCGGGCCGCGGCGAAGCGTCGAACACGCCGCTCGGCCAGCTGCTGCGCGGTCGCGGTCGGCCGGGCCACGCCCGGCGCGCGCGGCAGCGCAGTCGCCTCGACCTTGTCATAGCCCTCGATTCGGGCGACCTCCTCGACGATGTCGGCCGATCCGTCGACGTCGCGCCGCCAGCTCGGGACCGAGATCCGCCAGGTTTCCCCGCGCTCGACCCCGAAGCCGAGCCGGCCGAGTATCTCCGCCTGCCGTTCCTCGGAAACCTCGACCCCGCCCAGCTCCCGGGCCCGCGCCGGCCGGTAGTCGACCTGCCTCTCGAGCTTCGGCGGCTCGCCGGCCCGGACGGTCTCGGAGGCCTCGCCGCCCGCAAGCTCTATCGCCAGCCGGGTCGCCAGCGCGATCCCGGTCTCGACGAAGGCGGGGTCGACGCCGCGCTCGAAGCGGGTGCGGGCGTCGGACGCCAGGCCGAGCTTCTGGCCGGTGCGCGAGATTCGCTTCGGATCGAAATAGGCGCATTCGATCAATATGTCGGTCGTGTCCCCGGACACCCCCGAATGCTCGCCGCCCATGATCCCGCCGATATCGTGCACCAGGACGTCGTCGGCGATCACAATCATCTCGCCGTCGAGCGTGTAGGTCTTGCCGTTGAGCGCGAGTACTTCCTCGCCCGCCTTCGCCCGTCGGGCGACCACCGCCCCGCTCAGCCTGGCGAGATCGTAGACGTGGAGCGGGCGGCCGTAGCTCAGCATGACGAAATTGGTCATGTCGACCAGGGCGCTGATCGGGCGCTGGCCGACCGCCTTGAGCCGCTGCTGGAGCCAGGCCGGCGACGGCCCGTTGCGCACGCCTCGCACGACCCGGCCATAGAAAGCGGGGCAGCCGTCCGGATCGTCGGTGCGGATCTCGACCGGGCAGGGAAAGGCGCCGGCAATGTCCTTCACCTCGATCGGCTTCAGAGTGCCGAGCCCGGCGGCGGCGAGGTCGCGGGCGATTCCGTAGACGCCCATGCAGTCCTGCCGGTTGGGCGTGACGTTGACCTCGATCACCGGATCGTCGAGCCCGGCCCATTGGGCGTAGGAGGCGCCCACCGGCGCCCCGGCGGGCAGCTCGATGATCCCGTCATGCTCGTCGCCCAGCTCGAGCTCGCGCACCGAGCACATCATCCCGCGGCTCTCGACTCCCCGGATCGCCGCCACCTTGAGGGTCAGGTCGCTGCCCGGAACATAAGCGCCGGGCGCTCCGAACACGCCGAGCATCCCGGCCCGCGCGTTGGGCGCCCCGCACACCACCTGAACGGGCTCCCCGGTGCCGGAATCGACGGTGAGGACCTGAAGCTTGTCGGCCTGCGGGTGACGCTCGGCGGTCAGGATCTTCGCGACCGTGAAAGGCGCGAGCTTCTCGGCCGCATTGTGGACGCCCTCGACCTCTAGGCCGACCGCGGTGAGGGTGTCGACGATCGTCTTCAGGTCGGCATCCGTCTCCAGATGCTCTTTCAGCCATGAGAGGGTGAACTTCACGCGCCCACTCCCCCGCTCAGCGTCGGCACGTCGAGCGCGGCGAAGCCGTAATGCCTCAGCCACCTGAGATCGCCGTCGAAGAAGGCGCGCAGATCGTCCATGCCATATTTGAGCATGGCGAGCCGGTCGATCCCGGCGCCGAAGGCGAAGCCCTGCCATTCTTCGGGATCGAGCCCGCAATTGGCGATCACCCGGGGATGGACCATTCCGGAGCCGAGCAGCTCCATCCAGCCTTCGGTGCCGCCGAGCACCCGCCGGCCCTTGACCCGGGTGAAGCCGACGTCGACCTCGGCCGAAGGCTCGGTGAAGGGGAAATAGGACGGGCGAAGCCTGAGCTCGATGTCGTCGCGCTCGAAAAAGGCCTTGAGGAAGGTCTCCAGGGTCCATTTGAGATGGCCGAGATGGATCCCGCGGTCGATCACCAGCCCCTCCACCTGGTGGAACATCGGCGTGTGGGTGGCGTCGTTGTCGGAGCGGTAGGTCCGGCCCGGCGCGATGATGTAGAGCGGCGGCTTGCTCGTCATCAGGGCGCGGATCTGCACCGGCGAGGTGTGGGTTCGCAAAAGCTTCCGCTCGTCCGAGCCCGGCTCGGGCCGCAGGTAGAAAGTATCGTGCATCGCCCGCGCCGGATGGTCGGGCGGAAAGTTGAGCGCGGTGAAATTGTGCCAGTCGTCCTCGATCTCGGGGCCGGTTGCGACCGAGAAGCCCATGTCGGCGAAGATTTCGGCGAGCTCGTCCATCACCTGGCTGACCGGATGGACGCTGCCCTGCGCCACCGGCGCGGCCGGGAGCGTCATGTCGAGCCCCTCGGTCGCCAGCCGCCGCTCGAGAGCTTCCGCCTCCAGCGCCGTCTTGCGCGCCGCCAGAGCTTCGGTGACCCGCTCCCTGAGGGCGTGGATGCGCGGCCCCTCCGACTGCCTCTGCTCCGGCGTCATGCCGCCAAGCGTCTTGAGGAGCTGGGTGATCCGCCCCTGCTTGCCGAGCACCGAGACCCGCTCGGCCTCGAGGGCGGCGAGGTCGGGGGCGGACGAGATACGGGCGAGGAGTTCGCCGGAGAGTTGGTCGAGGTCGGCCATGGCGGCGCTCTAAACGAGTTCTTGCGACGATTGGAACCCTTAAGCCTCCCCGTCGAGCGGAGCATCGGTAATTGGTGCTTGGCGCAATTTCACGCCTTTCCGGCCACGCCGAGCGGCATCGCAGGCTAGATTGAGCTCACACAAAGACACGAAGGCACGAAGGGGCCTCACGAATTCGGCGCGCAGCGCCTTCATTTCCGATTCCGGAGAACAATCATTGCGGCTTCGCCGCCAGGGCCCGTTTGTGCCTTTGTGCCTTTGTGTGACCCCAATGCAGCCTCGCCGCAGCACCGCCCTCCTCAATCTGAGCCTGACGGCGGGGGTTCCCCAAGCCTCGCGAAGCCGTCAAACTCCCTGTCATGCCTTGGCCCACCCTCAGCGAAGCCCGCGACGGTCCCACTATCGCCGCGCTCCATCTCTACAGCCAGATCGTCGGCAAGGCGGCGGTGGCTTTGCTGCCGTGGCGAAACCATGGCTGGCACGTCACCCTTCGGGTCCATCCGCGCGGGCTGAGGACCGAGCCGCTCTACGGCGCGGGCGGGCCGTTCGAGCTCGGGCTCGACCTGGCCGGCCACGAATTCACCTTCGCCGACGGCAACGCAGTCCGGCGGGTGCCGCTCGGTCCGATGTCGGTCGCCCAATTCCATGCCGAGGTGACGGCGCTGCTCGAAGCGGCCGGGCATGACGTCGTCCTCCATCCCGCGCCCAACGAGATCGAGCCGGCCGTGCCTTTCGCCGCCGACGATGTGGCGCGCCCCTACGATCGCGACAGCGCCGAGCGCCTGCTCGAGGCCCTCGTGAACGCCGACCGGGTCTTCGGTCTCTTCCGCTCGTCCTTCCTCGGCAAGGCGAGCCCGGTCCATTTCTTCTGGGGCAGCTTCGACCTCGCCGTCACCCGCTTCTCCGGCCGCTCCGCCCCGCTCCACCCCGGGGGCATCCCCAACCTGCCGGATGACGTCACCCGCGAGGCCTATAGCCACGAAGTCTCGAGCGCCGGCTTCTGGCCGGGCGGCGCGGGCGGCGGCGGCGAGCCCTTCTTCTATTCCTACGCTTATCCTTCGCCGGGGGGCTTCGCCGGGGCGCCGGTGGAGCCGGCGGCGGCGTGCTTCGACGAGGCGCTCGGCGAGTTCGTGCTGCCCTACGAAGCGGTCCGGCGGGACGGGGACGAGGCGCTGATCGCCTTTCTCGGTTCCACTTATGCCGCCGCCGCCGATCTCGGCGGCTGGGACCGCGCCGCGCTGGAATGCGAACCGGGCGCCGTGGGCGTGCCCCGGCGGCTCTGACCCCGGCTCAATTGTAGCGGAGCTTGGCGCGGATCAGGGCCTGCTTCTTGGCGAGCGAGCATTTGGTGACGTTGGTGATGAACACCGTGTCCTTGGCGATCTCCTCCTCGTATCGCTTGAACTGGGTGTAGAGATCCGTAACCGGATATTGCGCCATCACCCGGGCGAACGTCGCCATCTCCGCGTCGGAAAGGTTCTCGCCCTTGTCGGTGCGGTCGACGAGCGCCTTGAACACCGGAAAATCGGGGCCCCGATAGAAAGCGGTGAGGCGGGCGACCTTCGCCGAGCCGAGGCGCTGCGCGATATCGCGAAAGGCCGCGTCGGTGGCCGAGTTGACGATCGTGGTCACGCAGACCTGATAGACTTCCAGGATCGGACGAATTTCGTCCGCCCGGTCCGGATTGAGCTCGGTGAGGCGCGCCATCTGCGCCGGATCCGCGGTGCCGTCGGGCGTCCGGGTCAGGAAGGAATCCGGGAGCGAGGCCACGAACCGGTCGACCAGGGCCTCGGGCACCGGCGCCTGCGCCGTCGCCGCCTGGGCCGCCAAAGCCAGAGCAGCGGCCGCCGCCGCCCTGAAAAACCTCGTCTTCATGTCCCGCCGTCCCCCTTTGGCCGCATCCTTCCCGACGCTGCCGCGATTGTCCAGACCGGGGCGGCTATGCCCCGAACGGGCAAGGGAAATCCGGCGCCTGGCGCCGGGGTTCATGCGGAGTGGCCGCAACCGCCGTTCAAGGCTGCTCGACCTTCAGGCCGGCGCGGGCCAGCGCCAGGTCACGGGCGTCGGCGCAGCGCACGGCCTCGGCCATGAAGGCGGAATCCTCCCCCGCCTCCGCCATGGCGCGGTCGAAGGCCTGGGCATATTCCTGGAGCGGATAGGCGGCGTGCAGCCTCGCCTCCTCCGCTTTGTCGGCCGGGCTCGGAGCCGGGCCCCGGAGCCGCCCGATCAGGCCCAGCATCACCGCCGGGTCGAGCCGGTAGAATTCGATCATCCGCTGAGTCTTGGCGGCGCCTATGTAGCGCGCGGCCTTGCGCACCATCGTCCTCACCCCCTCGGCCGCCGCCGGCGCCAGGCAGGTTTGGGCGTCCTTGAGGATCGCCGTCACCTGCGGCGCCTTGCCGGGGTTGATGCGGATCAGGGC
This sequence comes from Allosphingosinicella sp., assembly GCA_040514175.1. Lineage (GTDB taxonomy): Bacteria > Pseudomonadota > Alphaproteobacteria > Sphingomonadales > Sphingomonadaceae > Allosphingosinicella. The sequence continues at coordinate 12,657 of JBEVDE010000057.1, forward strand.
GGCCAGCTGCTCGGGATCCGGCGGCTGCACGGCCTCGATCTGGGCGCGGTCGGGAAGGACGGAAAGCAAAGTCTCGGCTAGAGCGTCGACCCCCGGGCCGGGCTCGGGCGGCGCCGCCGGAGCGGCGGTCGCGAAGGCGGCGGCGACAAGGACGGAAAGCAGCTTCATGGCGTCACGATCTTTCGGGCTGAGGGGCGCCGTCCGGCCGGAGGCGCCGAGCCTCCATGTGCTGGACCTCGGCGCCCTTGTCCAGCGCCTAACCCACGAAGGTATAAGGCGAAATCGTCTGTGTTTCGTTGAGGGCCAAGGTTCGACCGGCCGGCGCGCTTCGACGAAGCGCTCGGGGAGTTCGTCCTGCCATATGAGGCGGTGCGGGCGGCGCAGGATCCGGATTCAGCGCTGACGGCGTTCCTGGAGAGCGGTTACCGCGCCGCCGCCGACCTCGCCCGCTGGGATCGGGCGGCGCTGGAATGCGAGCCTGGAGTGGCCGGGAGGCCCCGCCGCCTCTAGAACGCCTTCAGCCCCGCCGCCTCCAGCGCTTCCATCTGCTCGGTGGCGCATTTCCTTCCCGCGGCGACGAAAGCCGGGTCGGCGGCGACGATCTCCGCGGCGCGGTTCATCTGCTCGAGAAAGGCCTGGAGGGGATAGGCCGCCATCAGCTTCGCCAGCGCCGCCTTGTCGGCCGCGCTCGGCGCCGGATTGTTCTGCATCCGGGGGGCGAGGGCTGCGAAGGCGGCATAGTCCGGTCCCTCGTAGAAGCTGATAATCTTCTGCAGCCTTTCCGCGCCGAGATCGCGGGCGACGGTCCGCAACATCCGCAAAGTGCCTTCGGTGACGGCCGGGCCGGTGCAGGCGAGGTTCGACTGAAGGATCGAGCGCACCTTCGCCTCCTTGCCCGGATTGAGCGCGACCAGCCGGCTCAGCTCGCCGGCGTCGATCTGGCTGGCGACGGCGGCGATCTCATCCCGGTCGGGAATGGCCGCCAGGAAGCGTTCGACCAGGGCGTCGCTCGGCGCGGCCGGGGCGGCCTGGGCAAGAACGGGCGGCGCCTGCAGGGCGAGCAGTAGAGCGGCGGCGATGGCGAGTGGCTTCATGGCGTCAGGCATGCTCGGGCTGGAACGGCTCCCCGGGAGGACGCCTGGAGCGGCGATCATGTTGGAACCGCTGGAGATTGTCTAGCAACAGAGGAAAGGAGATGGGTTGGCACAAAGATCACCAAGGCACAAAGGGTCCGGGGAAGATGCGGCGCGAAGCGCCTTCTTCTTACCCAGGCGGAAGGTCATTGCGGCTTCGCCGCCACGGCTCCTTCGTGCCTTGGTGATCTTTGTGCGAACCCAGTTTCAGCCCTGGCCGCGGCACAGCGCCGCGAAGCTCTACCCCACGAAGGGATAAGGCGAAATCGTCTTCTGGGTCTCGTTGAGGGCCAGGGTCCGCCCGGCCGGCGCGGCGGCGCGCTGGGGGCAGCGCAGGCGCGGGCAGATCGAGCAGGCGGGGCCGATCGGGGTGACGTGGGGCTTGGCCAGATCCTCGCCGTCGGCATAGAGGATTTTCGGCGCATGCCTGACGTCGCAACCGAGGCCGATGGCGAGCTGGGAGCTTTCGCGCGGGTCGAGCCGGACGGCGCGATCCACGGTCCGGGCGATGGTGAAGAAGCGCGCGCCGTCGGGAGTCTCGACGATCTGGGTGGCGACCCGGCCCGGGGTCTGGAAAGCGGCGTGGAGGTTCCAGCGCGGGCAGGTGCCGCCGAAGCGCGAGAAGGGAAAGCTCTCGCCGGCGAAGCGCTTGGAGACGTTGCCGGCGGCGTCGACCCTGAGCATGAAGAAAGGCACGCCGCGCATTCCGGTGCGGGCGAGGGTGGTGAGCCGGTGCGAAACCTGCTCGACGCTCGCCCCGAAATCGGCGCAGAGCCGGTCGACGTCGTAGCGATGCTTCTCCGCCGCGGCGAGGAAGGCGGCATATGGCATCATGATCGCGCCCGCCGCATAATTGGCGAGGCTCATGTGGAGCAGGCGCCGGGTCGGCGGGTCGGGAGCGCCGGCGGTCTCGACCATCCGGTTGAGCATCGGTCCGAACTCGACCAGGGCGAGCTGGTAGGCGGCGCCGAAGGTGCGGCTCTCGGACCTCAGCATGGCGGAGAGCATCAGCCGCTTGCGGTGGAAGTCGTAGGCCTGGCTGGCCGGCTCGACCAGCTCGGGCGGGACGACCCTCGTGTCGATCCCGAAACCCTCGCGAAGCCGGCGCCGGAGCGCCTCGAAGATTGCGGTCGGGTCGCCGAGCGCTCCGGCCAGGGTCTCCGCGGCCTCCTCGACATAAGGGAAATGGTTGCGCTGGGCCTGGATATGGTCGCGAACCCAGGCCTCGGGCGTGACCAGCGAAGCCTCGTCCGGCGCCGCCCCCGCCGGATTCTGCCGGCGCTCCACCAGGGCCGCATAGAGCCTCGAAATGGCGTCGGCGACCGACGGCGCATTGTCGGCGACCTCGATCAGCTCGTAGCGCGGGATGCCGATGTCGGCGAACATCGGATCGGCGAAGATCTCGCCGAGCTGGTCGATCCCGGTCCCGTCCGCGCCTTCCGCGGCGAAGGCGCGAAGGTCGATGTCATAGACCTCGGCCAGTCGAAGCAGGACCTGGGCGGTGACCGGCCGCTGGTTGCGCTCGAGATGGTTGAGGTAGGAGGGCGATACCCCGATCTCGACCGCCATCGCGCTCTGGTTCAGCCCCAGCTCGCGGCGAAGCCGCCGAAGCCGGCCTCCGAGATAGAGCTTTCGTTCGGGACCGGGCATGGCGTAAACATTGTCACAGTTTTACAAAGGTCGCAAGACATAGCATGACAACGCGACCCTTTTCGACGTGCCCGGCCCGCCGCTTTGCGATTTTATCTGTCGAAGTCGTCCACTTCGGGGTGTCCCATGACCGAGTTCAACAGCCTCATTCCTGCTCCCCCCGGCCGCTTCACCGGGATTTCCCGACCCTATGGCGCCGAGGACGTCCGCAAGCTCCGCGGCTCCGTTGCCATCGAGCACAGCCTCGCCCGGCGGGGCGCCAACCGGCTCTGGGAGCTTCTCCAGACCGAGGATTACGTCAACGCGCTGGGCGCCGTCACCGGCAACCAGGCGATGCAGATGGTGCGGGCCGGGCTCAAGGCCATCTACCTCTCCGGCTGGCAGGTCGCCGCCGACGCCAACACCGCCGGCGCCATGTATCCCGACCAGTCGCTCTATCCGGCCAATGCCGGTCCCGAATTGTGCCGCCGGATCAATCGCACCCTCCAGCGCGCCGACCAGATCGAGCATGCCGAGGGCGGCGCCCAGCGCGACTGGTTCGCGCCCATCGTCGCCGAGGCCGACGCGGGCTTCGCCGGGCCCTTGAACTGCTTCGAGATCATGAAGGCCTATATCGAGGCCGGCGCCGCCGCCGTCCATTTCGAGGACCAGCTCGCCAGCGAGAAGAAATGCGGCCATCTGGGCGGCAAGGTCCTGATCCCGACCCAGGCCCATATCCGCAACCTCGTCTCGGCCCGGCTCGCCGCCGACGTCTGCGGAGTGCCCACCCTGGTGGTCGCCCGCACCGACGCGGAAAGCGCGAAGCTGATCACCTCCGACGTCGACGAGCGCGACCGCGAGTGGCTGACCGGCGAGCGCACGCCCGAGGGCTTCTTCCGCCTGCGCGACGGCACCGGGGTCGATCATTGCATCAAGCGCGGCCTCGCCTTCGCCCCTTATGCCGACCTGCTCTGGTGGGAGACGAGCAACCCCAATCTCGACGACGCCCGCCGCTTCGCCGAGGCGATCCAGAGCGAATATCCGGGCAAGATGATGGCCTATAATTGCTCGCCGTCGTTCAACTGGGAGGCGAAGCTCGACAAGAACGTGATCGCCCGGTTTCAGAAGGAATTGGGAGCGATGGGCTACAAGTTCCAGTTCGTCACCCTGGCCGGCTTCCACAGCCTCAACCATTCGATGTTCGAGCTCGCCACCGGCTATCGCGACCGCGGCATGGCCGCTTATTCCGAGCTCCAGCAGGCCGAATTCGCCTCGGAAGGCGCCGGCTACACCGCCACCCGCCACCAGCGCGAAGTCGGCACCGGCTATTTCGACCTCGTCGCGCAGACCGTGTCGGGCGGCGACGCCTCGACCACCGCGCTCGCCGAATCGACCGAAGCCGACCAGTTCATCACCGCCGTCGCGGCGGAATGAGGAGTTCCGACATGACCAAGAGATTCTGGGTCATCGGGGGCGAATATGAAGGCCCCGACTTCCGCGCCATCGTTCCGGGCACGGAGACGATGGCGGGACCCTATGACGACGAGCGCCGGGCGAAGACGGAGTGGACGAGGCTGAGCGGCTGCCCCGAGAGAAGCGGCTGCGCCACGGTGCGCTATTCGATCGCGGCGGAGCGTCTGCACTGAGCGTCGCCCCAGCGCAGGCTGGGGCCCCGGGGGGTGAAGAGCGCGGCGCCTTTCACCCGCTGGGATGCCAGCCTTCGCTGGCATGACGGCAAAGGAAAAGGCGCGGCGGGTTTCCCCTCCGCGCCTTCCTTATCCTGGCCGGGATAGCCTCAGGCGGAAGCCTGGGCCTCCTGCGGCAGAGCGCCGCGGGCCTGGGCGATGATGCCCTTGAAGGCTTCGCCCTCGTGCATCGCGATGTCGGCGAGGACCTTGCGGTCGAGGTCGACTCCGGCGAGCTTGAGGCCATGCATGAACTGGCCGTAGGTCAGGCCTTCCTGACGGACGGCGGCGTTGATGCGCTGGATCCACAAGGCGCGGAAGCTGCGCTTCTTCACCTTGCGGTCGCGATAGGCATATTGGCCGGCCTTCTCGACGGCCTGCTTGGCGATCCGGATCGTGTTCTTGCGGCGGCCGTAATAGCCCTTCGCCTGCTCCAGGATCCGTTTGTGACGAGCTTTGGTCGTCACGCCCCTTTTGACGCGTGCCATGTCTCAAATACCTCCTAGTTCAGGCCGTAGGGCGCCCAGAGCTTCACCCGGGCCGTGTCGGCCTTGGCGAGAACTTCGGTGCCGCGGTTCTGGCGGATGTACTTGGCGTTATGGCTGATCAGCCGGTGGCGCTTGCCGGCGACGCCGTGCTTCAGCTTGCCGGTAGCGGTGAGCTTGAAGCGCTTCTTGACGCCGCTCTTGGTCTTCAGTTTGGGCATTTTCGTCTCCTTGTGCGCCCAGCGGCGCGACGTTTGAGAACGGCCACGGCAGCCCTTACAGCCGGCCCGTTCGTTTCTTCCAAAGCTGGAAAGAAGGCGCGCCTATAGAGAGGGATGGGGCTTAAGGCAAGGCGCCTCCACCGTTCGTCATGCCGGACCTGATCCGGCATCCATGAACACGGCCGGTGCCCTTTGCGGGTGACGCGGTGATCATGGACCCCGAAGCAAGTCCGGGGTGACGGCTTCGGCTACAATTGAAACACTTTCGGCGCTTCCGCGCCATCCGTCCGAAAAGCGGCGGCTCTATCGCGCGCCTCGTCGCCCCGCTGGCGGCCTGTAAGCGAAGGAGTCCCGTCATGGCCAGTTCGATCATCGCCCGAGACGACACATTGCTCGGCGCCTGCTACGCGATCGGCGAGGATTTGGGGTTCAACCCGTTGTACCTGCGGATCCTGTTCGCCTTTGGAATTCTCTGGAGCCCGGCTCTCGCCTTTGTCGCTTATGCGGCTCTGACGGCGCTGGTCGCCCTAACCCGCTGGATGGTCCCTGACCCCGTCTCCACCGAGACCGAGCCTCAGGACGACCTCGTCGCTCGGCCCGCTGAATGGCAGGAAGAGCTTCCGCTCGCCGCCTGATCAGTCGAACAGACTGGAGACGCTGGTCTCGTCGGCGATCCGCTTGATCGCTTCGGCGAGGAGCGGGGCGATGGGCAGGGCCCGGATCTTCGCGCTCGCCGTCGCTTCCTGGCTGAGCTGGATCGAATCGGTGATGACGAGTTCGAGCAGCTCCGAATTCTCGACCCTCGTGACGGCGGCGCCGGACAGGACGCCGTGGGTGCAATAAGCGACGACGTCGTCGGCGCCCGCCTGGTGGAGCGCGGCGGCGGCGTTGCACAGAGTTCCGGCCGAATCGACGATGTCGTCGACGAGGATGCAGAAGCGGCCGCCGACGTCGCCGATGATGTTCATCACCTCCGATTCGCCGGGCTTCTCGCGACGCTTGTCGACGATGGCGAGGGGGGCGTTGTTGAGCCGCTTGGCGAGTGCCCGGGCGCGGACGACTCCGCCGACGTCGGGCGAGACGACGGTGATCGCCCGGCCGTTGAAGCGCGCCTTGATGTCCTCGGACATGACCGGGGCGCCGTAGAGATTGTCGGTCGGGATATCGAAGAAGCCCTGGATCTGGCCGGCATGGAGGTCGATCGAGAGCACCCTGTTGGCGCCGGCGACGGTGATCAGATTGGCGACCAGCTTGGCCGAAATGGGCGTTCGCGGCCCGGGTTTGCGGTCCTGCCGGGCATAGCCGAAATAAGGAAGGACGGCGGTGATCCGCTTCGCCGAGGCGCGCCTCAGAGCGTCGATGCAGATCAGCAGCTCCATGAGATTGTCGTTGGCCGGATAGGAGGTCGACTGGACCACGAACACATCCTCGCCGCGGACATTCTCGTGAATCTCGACGAACACCTCCTCGTCGGCGAAGCGGCGCACGCTCGCCTCGGTCACCGGCAGCTCGAGATATTCGGCGATGCTCTTCACCAGCGGCAGGTTCGAATTGCCGGCCATCAGCTTCATGGGAAGAGTCTCCGCAAGGAAGGGGCGTGCGCGCTTCATAGGGGGACATGGGCGGATGGCAAGGTGTTCCCCATCTGGCGACGGGGAGGCAAAGCCCCTACAGCGCCGCCATGAATGTCGTCACCCGCTTCGCCCCCGCCCCCACGGGCCGGCTCCACGTCGGCAACATCCGGACCGCGGTCCATAATTGGCTGTGGGCGAGGAAACATGGCGGGCGCTTCATCCTCAGGCTCGACGACACCGACGAGGCGCGGTCGAGCGACGCGAATGCCGAGGGGATTCGCGAGGATCTCGCCTGGCTCGGCCTCGCCTGGGACGAGGAGCACCGCCAGTCGCAGCGCTTCGGCCGCTACGAGGCGGCGTTCGAGCGGCTGCGCGAGGCGGGGCGGGTCTATCCGGCCTATGAAACCGCCCAGGAGCTCGACCTCAAGCGCAAGGTCCAGCTCTCCCGGGGCAAGCCGCCGGTCTACGACCGCGCCGCGCTTCAGCTTTCCGAGGCCGACCGGGCGGGGTTCGAGTCGGGGGGGCGCTCTCCCCACTGGCGCTTCAGGCTCGATCACGACGCTCCGATCGAATGGGACGATCTCATCCGCGGCCGCCAGCATTTCGACCCCGCCCTGCTCTCCGATCCGGTCGTCCGGCGCGAGGACGGCAGTTGGCTCTACATGCTTCCGAGCAGCGTCGACGATGTCGACATGGGGGTGACCCATGTGCTCCGCGGCGAGGACCATGTCGCCAACACCGCGCTCCAGCTGCAGATGTTCGAGGCGATGGGAGCACCGGCGCCGGCCTTCGCCCATGAGGCCTTGCTGGTCGGGTCCGAGGGCAAGCTGTCGAAGCGGCTCGGCTCGCTCGGCGCCGATGCCCTTCGCGAGGCGGGCATCGAGCCGATCGCTCTGGTCGCCAAGCTCGCCCGGCTCGGCACCAGCCTTCCGGTCGAGCCGGCGACCGCGCCGGACGCTCTGATCGAGACGTTCGACTTCGCCACCTTCGGCCGGGCGCCGGCGCGGTTCGACCTCGACGAGCTCAGCCAGCTCAATGCTCGCATCGTCCACCTGCTGCCGTTCGAGGCGGTCGCCGGGCGCCTTCCGGACGGCATGGGCCCGGACGACTGGGCCGCGATCCGGCCCAACCTCAAGACGGTCGCCGAAGCCTCGGACTGGTGGGACATACTCCACGGCCATGTCGAGGCGAAGGCGGCGGCGGAGGACCGGCCGCTGATCGAGGCGGCGGCCGAGGCCCTGGGCGGGATCGACTGGAGCGAGGCGCCCTGGCTGCAGCTCGTCGCCGCCCTCAAGGCGGCGACCGGGCGGACCGGCAAGGCGCTGTTCAGGCCGCTCAGGCTGGCCCTGACCGGGCGGGAGAGCGGTCCCGAGATGGCCGCGCTGCTGCCGCTGATCGGACGCGACGAGGCGGCCGCAAGGCTGCGCGTGGCACTCTGACTCCCCTCCCTGGAAGGGAGGGGTAGAGGTGGATCCGCCGGAGGCGGCCGAAACTCCGACTCAGCAAAAGTCTCGCTACGCTCGCCTACCCACCCCTGACCCCTCCCTTCCAGGGAGGGGACGATAGCCAGCGCGACCCAGGAACTTTCCCACTTGTGTGACATTGTAACATGATGTTATGAGATAATGTCTCATAGTCGCACGGCGACCGAAGCAGGAGAGAGGCCATGATGGAAGGAGCTTTCTACCAGCCGAAGAAGACCAGCCCCACCGCGCTTGCCGTCGTCGTGCTGATGCACGGCGCCGCGCTGACCGCGCTCGCGCTGGCCAAAACCGAAGTTGGCGGCAGGATCTGGCACGGGCCGCCGGACGTCTTCTTCATTCCGGAGACGAAGCCTCCGCCTGAAGTCCTGCCGGAGCCGACCCAGGCGCAGCCCAGGCCGACGACGGAATCCCGGATCGACCGGCCCACCCCGATCGAGCCGCTCCCGCTGGGGCCGGTCATCGCCGGACCCGCCGGTCCGCCGCCTCTGCCCTTCCCCGAGGGAACCGTCGTCGAAAAGCCGCCGGCGCCCCTTCCCCCGGCGCCCGTCGAGGGACCGCGTACGGTCGAGCCCGCCCGGGCCAAGGCGAATCTCGCTTCCTACGTCTCCGACGAGGATTATCCGTCCACCGCCGTGCGCAACGAGGAGCAGGGGACGACCCGGTTCCGGCTCGCCGTGGGCCCGGACGGGAAGGTGAAGGACTGCACCGTCACCAGCTCGAGCGGCTCGTCCGCCCTTGATTCGACGACCTGCAAGCTGATGAGGCAGCGCGCCAAATTCTCCCCGGCCAGGAACAATCGGGGTGAAATGACGAGCGACACCTATGCGAGCGCGATCCGCTGGGTGCTGCCGACCGACTGAGCGGACTGGCGGGGGAGCGGCGAAGCGCCTATCTTGGCGCCATGCCGCTCCCCCGTCCCGCCTCCCCGCGCGCGC
>JBEVDE010000234.1:0-3113 GCA_040514175.1 Allosphingosinicella sp.
AAGGATGTCATCATAGTCGTCGACCGTCTGCTTGAAGCGTTCAAGATGCGGCTCGAGCCCGTGAATCCCGACCGCGAAGCCGCCGATCCAATCCTCGCCGTCGGGATCGATGAAATCGGCGAGGCACATGTTCGCCCGGCCTTCGCGCTTCTTGACCTGCTGGCGAAGGAAAGGGAGCCGGGTTTCTTCGTTGGAAGCGAGGACGAACACGTCGTCCCCTTCCCGGCGGCAGCGCCACAGGCCGACGGTGCCGCGCGGGGTCACCCAATGCTCGGCGATCATCCTGTCGAGCATCGCATTGGCGTCGTTGAACAGGCTCGTCGCGCTTTCGCCGACAACCGGATCGGTGAGGATGGCGGGATAATTGCCGGCCAGCTCCCAGGCCCGGAAGAAGGGAGTCCAGTCGATCGAGGCGCGAAGGTCGCGAAGCGGCCATTCGCCGAACTGGTGGAGGCCGGGGCGCTTGGGCGGCGGCGGCTTGCCGGCCGGATCGAAAGCGAAAGAATTGGCGCGGGCGTCGACGAGAGTCGAGAGCTCGCTGTGGCCGGCGCGGGCGCGGGTCTGGCGGACAATCTCGTAATCGTCGGCGGTCTTCGCGATCAGAGGCTCGCACTGCGTGTCCGAGACGAGCGACGACGCGACCCCGACCGCTCGGCTGGCGTCGAGGACGTGGAGGACCGGACCTTCATAGGCCGGGTCGATGCGGATGGCGGTGTGGACCTTGCTGGTGGTGGCGCCGCCGATCAGCAGGGGAAGCGTCATTCCGGCGCGCTGCATCTCGGCGGCGACGGTCACCATCTCGTCCAGGGACGGGGTAATCAGGCCGGAGAGGCCGATCATGTCGGCATTGTTCTCGTTGGCCGCCTTGAGGATGTCGGCCCAGGGCACCATCACGCCGAGATCGATCACCTCGAAGCCGTTGCACTGGAGGACGACCCCGACGATGTTCTTGCCGATGTCGTGGACGTCGCCCTTGACCGTGGCCATGACGATCCGGCCCTTGCCCTGGGTGGCGCCGGTCCGCTCCTTCTCCGCCTCGATGAAGGGGATGAGGTGGGCGACCGCCTTCTTCATCACCCGCGCCGACTTGACCACCTGGGGGAGGAACATCTTGCCCGAGCCGAACAGGTCGCCGACGACGTTCATGCCGTCCATCAGCGGCCCTTCGATGACGTGGATCGGCCGCTCGGCGGTCTGGCGCGCTTCCTCGGTGTCGGCGACGACATGGGCGTCGATGCCCTTGACGAGGGCGTGCTCGAGCCGCTTGCCGACGTCCCAGCCGCGCCATTCGGCTTCGGCCTTCTCGCGGACGGGATCGGAGCCGAGGAACTTCTCGGCGAGGGTCACCAGCCGCTCCGTCGCGTCGTCGCGCCGGTCGAGGATGACGTCCTCGCAGGCCTCGCGAAGCTCCGGGTCGATCGTGTCGTAGACGTCCAGCTGGCCGGCATTGACGATCGCCATGTCGAGGCCGGCGGGGATGGCGTGGTAGAGGAAGATGGAGTGCATGGCGCGGCGCACCGGCTCGTTGCCGCGGAAGGAGAAGCTCAGATTGGAGAGGCCGCCGGAGATGTGGACGTGCGGGCAGCGCGCCTTGATCTCGCGGCAGGCGGCGATGAAGTCCAGAGCGTAGCGGCGATGCTCCTCGATCCCGGTGGCGATGGCGAAGATGTTGGGATCGAAGATGATGTCCTCGGGCGGAAAGCCCTCGCCGACGAGCAATTTGTAAGCCCGCTCGCAAATCTCGACCTTGCGCGCACAAGTGTCGGCCTGGCCGACCTCGTCGAACGCCATGACGACGACGGCGGCGCCATAGTCGCGGACCTTGCGGGCGTGGTGGAGGAACTCCTCCTCGCCTTCCTTCATGCTGATCGAATTGACGATCGGCTTGCCCGAGACGCATTTCAGCCCGGCCTCGATCACCGTCCATTTCGAGCTGTCGATCATCACCGGCACCCGGGCGATGTCCGGCTCCGCGGCGATCAGCTTCAGGAAGGTGGTCATCGCATATTCGGCGTCGAGCAGGCCCTCGTCCATGTTGACGTCGACGACCTGGGCGCCGTTCTCGACCTGCTGGCGGGCGACCTCGACCGCCGAGGCATAATCGCCGGCCATGACCAGCTTCTTGAAGCGGGCCGAGCCGGTGACGTTGGTGCGCTCGCCGATATTGACGAAGGAGGAGGAGGCCTGGGTTACACCCTCTCCCTGGAGGGGAGAGGGACGCTCGCGCAGCGAGCCGGGTGAGGGGCTGTCAGTGTTCATGTGTTGGCGCATTCAATCCTGAAATTTATATTCCCTCACCCTCCCACGGCTTCGCCGCGGGCCCCTCCCTCTCCCCTACAGGGAGAGGGGTCTAAGCGGCCAGCACCATCGGCTCGATGCCGGCGAGGAGCGTGCGGCGGGTCGGCTCGGCGATCTTCCTCGGCGCATATCCCTTCGCCGCCTCCGCGATCGCCGCGATATGGGCCGGGGTCGTGCCGCAGCAGCCGCCGACGATGTTGACGATGCCTTGCTCGCACCATTGGCGGACCTGGGCGGCGGTTTCGGCCGGGCCCTCGTCATAGTCGCCGAGATCGTTGGGAAGGCCGGCATTGGGATAGGCCATGATCAAGGTGTCGGCGAGGCTCGACAGAGCGGTGACGTGCGGCCGAAGCTGGCCGGCGCCGAACGAGCAGTTGAGGCCGATCGAGAGCGGCCTGGCGTGGCGCACGCTCGCCCAGAAGGCCTCGATCGAATGGCCGGAGAGGTTGCGCCCCGAAAGATCGGTGATCGTCATCGAAAGCATGATCGGAAGCGCAGGGTCAAAGCGGCGCGCAGCGTGGATCGCCGCTTTGGCATTGAGCGTGTCGAACACGGTTTCGATCAGGATGAAATCGACGCCGCCCTCGACCAGCGCGTCGATCTGCTCGCGATAGACGTCCTTGAGATAATCAAAGTCGATCTCGCGATAGCCCGGATCGTTGACGTCGGGGCTCAGCGACAGCGTCTTGTTGGTCGGGCCGAGCGCTCCGACCACCCAGCGCTTCTTGCCGTCCTTCTGGGCCTCGCGCTCGGCGACGTCGGCGATGATCCGGGCGGCGGCGCAGTTGATCTCGTGGACCAGATCCTCGGCGCCG
>JBEVDE010000261.1:0-4538 GCA_040514175.1 Allosphingosinicella sp.
GAACTGGGCCCTCACCAGGATCGCGACCTGATCGATGCGGCCGCCGCGGCGCTGGACGGTCTCGATCTCCTCGCCGATGCGGCGGGCCTCCTCGGGCCCGTCCCAGACCCCGATAACCTGGACCTTGTCGCCGCCGTCATGCTCGGTCCACAAGGTCTTCCCGAGGCGGCCGCCATTATGGGCGATGAGGCCCGAGGCGGCGGCGAGGATGTGCGGGGTCGAGCGGTAATTCTGCTCGAGCCGGACGATCCTGGCGCCCGGGAAATCCTTCTCGAACCTCAGGATGTTGGCGATCTCGGCGCCGCGCCAGGAATAGATGCTCTGGTCGTCGTCGCCGACGCAGCAGATGTTCTTGCGCTCCTGGGCGAGCAGCCGAAGCCACAGATACTGGCTCTGGTTGGTGTCCTGATATTCGTCGACCAGGATATATTTGAAGCGCTGCTGATAATGCTCGAGAACGTCGCGATGCTCCTTGAGGATGACGAGCATGTGGAGGAGCAGGTCGCCGAAATCGCAGGCGTTGAGCGTCCTCAGCCGCTCCTGGTAGCGGGCGTAGAGCTCGGCGCCCTTGCCGTTGGCATAGGCCTCGCTCTCCGCGGCGTCGATCTGCGACGGGGTCCAGCCCCGGTTCTTCCAGCGGTCGATGAGCCCGCCGAGCATCCGCGCCGGCCAGCGCTTCTCGTCTATGTCGTTTGCCGAGATGAGCTGCTTGAGAAGGCGAAGCTGGTCGTCGGTGTCGAGGATGGTGAAGTTGGACTGGAGGCCGACCAGCTCGGCATGCCGCCGGAGCATCTTCGCCGCGACCGAATGGAAGGTGCCGAGCCAGGGCATGCCCTCGACCGCGTCGCCCACTTGCCGCCCGACCCGCTCCTTCATCTCGCGCGCCGCCTTGTTGGTGAAGGTGACGGCGAGGATCTCGGACGGCCAGGCGAGGCGGGTGTAGACGAGATGGGCGAGACGGGCGGTCAGCGCCGCGGTCTTGCCCGTGCCGGCGCCGGCGAGCACCAGCACCGGTCCGTCGGTGGTCAGCACGGCTTCGCGCTGGGGCGCGTTGAGCCCGCGCAGATAGGGGGGCTCGGGAGAGGTGGATACGGCCTGGGTCACCTTTGAACAGCTAGGGAACGGCGGCCGCGAACTCAATCGGAAGATGCTCGGGACCTGCTCTTCCGGGCCGGTCCGATCGATCCGGGGCCGCAATTCGGAGGCCCGGCGCCAATTCGGGCGCCGGGCCGTCGCCGAGCCGTCCGGTCAGCGGGTCTGGATATGGTCCGCGAAGCACCAGCCTTCGAACGTTTCGCCGTCCCGGTCGTGCTCGATCCTGTACCAATTGCCGTCTCGCCCGAGGATGCGCACCGGGTCGTCCCGCTGCAACGGGCCCCAGTCCAGCTTGTCGAAGCCCGTTCCGGGCCCGCCCCTCACGAACAGCACGCTGTTCGCCGAAACCGCGACCCGGCCTTCGGTCGGATTCCGATTGCCCTCCGGATCCGCGAGAAGCATCCTGATCCGGCGCATCGGGAAGGCCGGCCCGGGATCGACCCGCAGCCTCTCGAAAGGATCGACGTCGCGATGGCCGACGATATCCTCGATGCTCGGATAGGCTTCGAGCAGCGCCTTGACGAGCGCTTCGACCGCATCGATCTGTTCGGCCGGGAAATTGGGCCAGAAGACCGGCCTCGACGATACCCACAGGTCCTCCGCCTCGGTCATTCCGGGAAAGGGAGCTAGCCGGGCCGCGCTTACGGCCTGGCGCCGCCAATTCTCGAAGGTGCCGTCGGCTCGTCGGAAATGATAGCCGGGATTGACGATTTCGATGCCGATCGACCTGTTGTTGAACCGGCCGCTCTGGCCCCGGTAGACGCCGCGCCCGGCGTGCCAGGCAATCTCTTCAGTCGAGACCATCTGGACGATGTCCCCATTCACATCGACGACAAAATGGGCGCTCGCCAGACGATCCGAATTCGTGTTCAGGAAATGATCCACGGCGGCGTCGAGGTCGTAGCCGGCGGTGTAGTGCAGGACGACCACCTGCCGGGAGTTTGCGCTTTGCGATCGATTTCCGGTTTCGCGCCGCTGTGCTTCGTTGAGCCAGCCATCTTGATCGAATTGCATGACTTTCCCTTCCGGCCAATGCCGCGCTTCCGCTCGAGCGCTGCGAAGGCCTGCACGAGTCGACATGTGTTGGGCTGTGGCGAATGACACAGCGGAGAAAAAATATTAGCCGGGAATATGGGGTCGCCGCAGAGTCGCGCTCATGAGGGGGACCATTGGGCGAGGAAAAGGGCCGAGCTTGCCCCCGGCAAAGGGCCGGGCTATCCGGGACAGGGAACAAAGGGAGGCCGATCATGCCTGAAGGGGGCTGCCATTGCGGCGCGGTGCGATATGAAATGCCGGCGGAGGCTATCCACCAGGCCTTGTGCCATTGCCGCGATTGCCGGCTCCACGCCGGCGCGCCGGCGGTCGCCTGGGGGCTGGTGCCGCAGGACCGGCTCAAGGTCGAGGGCGAGACCCGCATCTATGAATCGTCCGAACATGGGCGGCGGCATTTCTGCGCAACGTGCGGGACGGCGCTCTTCTACACCAACGAGGCGATCTTCCCGGGCACGATCGACGTCCAGATCTGCACCCTGGACGATCCCGACGTCCTCCCGCCCGCCGCTCAGATCCAGGTGGCGGAGCGGATCGGATGGATGAAGACGGCGCACGCGCTTCCGGAATTCGAGCGCTATCCCGGCTGAGGCTTCACCGCGCCGGCTTGCGGCACCAGAATTTGTGCATCGAGCGGAACAGCAGCGGCTCCCGGCGCTCGAGCGCGGCCCAGGCTTCGAGGTCGCGCATCGCCGGGTCCCCGGGATGGTCCCGGCGATAGCGGGCGCGCAAGCCGGGGGAGGGCAGGTCGAAGGCGAGCAGCTCCAGCCCCAGCGAGTCGAGCGCCCGGCCGATGCGCGGGACGTCGAAACTGTCCTCCTGCGGGTGGAGGAGCATGTCGTATATGCCCGGCAGCGTGTAGAAATCGATCGAGCCTTCGAGCAGGGCGGGCGGCGCCGCGATCAGCCGGCGGCGGGCCTCGCGAAGGAGGTCGCCGTCGGCGGGGCGGCCGCGCAGGTCGGCGAGGCTCGCCTGCGCCGCCCTTATCCCGGCCCGGGCGGGCTCGCTGTAGACCATGATCCGCATCGCTCCGCCGGGTCGAAGCGCCGACACCAGCGCCGCCCAGCCGGCCTCGGGATCGGAGAGGTGGTGGAGGACTCCGCTGCAGGCGATGAAGTGGAAGCTCTTGCCGAGCTCGCCGACCCGATTGAGGTCCATCGCCCGGAAGTCGATCCGGGCCGGAGGCCCCTCCCGGCACCGGTCGGCCGCATAAGCGATCGAGGTTTCGCTGACGTCGATCGCGGTGATGCGGGCGTCCGGATAGCGGAAGGCGGCGATGGCGGCCTCGCGGCCGGTGCCGCAGCCGGCGACGAGCATCTCGGCCGTGACCGGAAGGCCGGAAGGGCGGCCCTCGTCGACCGCTTCGATCTCGACCGGAATCGTCGTCGCCGGCGGGACCGTGACCCGCTTCCAGGCCGGATAGGGCCAGCGCCGATACTGGTCGGCGACGGCATCGGCGACCGGGTCGGCCAAGGGCTTGCCGGCCGATGGCGGGGCGGCGGGCCGGTAGGCGGCGGCGATGGCGGCGCCGGGATCCTCGTCGATCTTCTCCCGCTCGTCGGCCTCGAACAGCCAGGCGCCCCCGTTTTGCGCCGACTGAGCGGCGAGCGCCGCGACCAGGCGTGGAAATTCCGGCCATGCCCCGGACAGGAGCAGCCATCGCCTTAGCCCAGTGAGGAGGCGCTCGGCGTCGAGCCGAGTGACATAGGCCTGGTCGAGCAAGGCCAGGGCGAAAGCGTCGGCCTCCATCGACCGAGCGGTCGCCGCCCAATCCCCGTCATGGGCGCCGAGGCTTCCCTGCCGAGCGAAGGTCAAATGCCAGCCGGCGGGGGCCACCGTCATCGGGTCGATGGCGGGATCGTCGAGCAGGCGGGCGATATCGTCCCGCCACTCCGGCCCGCCGGCGGCGGGATAGCGTGCGAGCAGCCGCGAGGCGAGGCGCTTCGCGTCGGGATCGCCGGGAGCCCCCCGCAACGCCCGCCGCGCCGTTTCCAGGGCTTCGGCGAAGCGGCCCGCGCCGTTGAGCTCGCGGGCGGCTCGGAGCAAAGCGGAAATGTCGGCCACGTCCCCGACCTTAAGGCGCGGCGCCGGGACCCGCAATTTGCCGCAGGAGCAGCAGATGCGCCTTGCCGAAGCGGCGCTCGGCCTCGATCGCCAGGCCGTCGGGAAGGTTCAGCGGCTCCGGGCCTTTCTCGACGCTGATCCAGCCGCCCGCGCCGACCCAGGCATCGCCCGCCAGGCGGTGGAGCGCCGGCTGCGCCAGTCCCTCATTGTAGGGCGGGTCCATGAAGACGAGATGGAAAGGCTCGCGCGGCGCCGCCATGCGCTCGACCGCGCCGGCGCGAATCTCGCTCCGGGCTTCGGCGCTTAGCCTGGCGACGTTGCGCTCGATC
>JBEVDE010000338.1:0-4524 GCA_040514175.1 Allosphingosinicella sp.
CATTTACCCCTCCACCAGGCTTCGCCTGGTCCCCCTCCCCACCGCTTCGCGGCAGGGAGGATAGGCAGCCCATTGCCCCTCGCCGGATCCCGTTGCATCACTCCCCGCGACAATCGGGAGCAACATTCCATGCGCTTCATTCTCGCCGCCGCCTCCGCTCTGGCTCTCGGCGGCGTCGCCGTCTCGGCGCAGGCGCCGCGCGCGGCCTGGGGGGAGTTCGGCATCGAGACCTCCTCGATGGACCGCTCCGTCCGTCCCGGCGACGATTTCTGGTCCTACGTGAACGGCGCCTGGGCGAAGACGGTTGAGATCCCGGCCGATCAGGGCGCGTTCAGCCAGGTCAGCCGATTGAACAAGCTCGCCGCCTCGCAGGTCCGCGACATCCTCGAAGAATATGCCGCCAAACGTTCCGCCCTGACCGGCGACGACCTTCGCGCTTCCGATTATTACGCGTCGCTGATGGACCAGGCGGGGATCGACGCCGCCGGCATCGCGCCCCTCGCCGCCGAGCTTGCGCCGGTCCGAAGCGCGCGCGACCGAACCGCTCTGGCGTCCGCGATCGGCAATCTCACCCGAAGCTTCCTGCCGACTCCGGCGCTCGGCCGGATGCCGCGCTACTGGCCCGCCCCGATCGTCAGCGCGATCACCCAGGACGCCAAGGCGCCGGACACCTACGTCGCCTATCTCGGCGAAGGCTCGACGGGTTTGCCGAACCGCGACTATTTCCTCAAGGACGACGAAGCCTCGGCCAAGGTGCGAGCCGCCTACCGGGCCCATCTCGCCGCCATGCTCCGGCTTTCGGGAATCGCCGAGGGCGAAGTGGAAGCGCGCGCCCGGGCGGTCTACGATTTCGAGCATGAGATGGCGAAGCTGCAATGGCCGCTCGCCGACCGCCGCGACGACGACAAGACCTACAATGTCTGGACCCGCGCCGACCTCGAGGCCAGGGCGCCCGGCTTTCCGTGGGCGGCCTATCTGGAGGCGGCCGGCCTCGGGAGCCGCAAGCGCTTCATCGTCGGCGAAACCGGCGCGGTCACCGGCCACGCCGGCCTCTATGCCGCGACCCCGCTGCCCGTGCTCAAGGATTGGGTGACGATCCGCCTCGCCAAGGACCGTGCGCTGGTCCTGCCGTCCGCTTTCGCCAAAGAGGAATTCGCTTTCTCATTCGGAATCCTTCGCGGCACCGACGCCGCGCCGGACCGCTGGGCGCAGGGAGTCGAGCTCACCGCCGCGGCGATGCCGGACGCGGTCTCCAGGCCCTATATCGACCGATATTTCCCGCCCGCGACCAAGAAAGCGATGGACCGGCTGGTCGCCAACGTCATCAAGGCCATGGACCGCCGGCTGGCCAATCTGGAATGGATGGAACCCGCGACCCGGGCCAAGGCGCGGGCCAAGCTTGCCGCTTTCCATCCGCAGGTCGGCTATCCCGCGACCTGGCTGAGCTATGACGGGCTGGAGGTGCGCCGGGGCGACGCCTATGGCAATCTCGCCCGGGCCGGCCGCTGGGACTGGAATCGCCGGCTCGCCCGGATCGACCGGCCGGTCGACCGCGACGAATGGTGGATGATGCCGATCACCGCCAACGCCTATGCGAGCTTCGCCAACAACGCGATCGTCTTTCCAGCCGCCTATCTGCAGGCGCCGCATTTCGATGCGGCCGCCGATCCGGCGGTCAATTACGGCGCCATCGGTTTCGTCATCGGCCATGAGATCAGCCACCATTTCGACGACCAGGGCAGCAAATATTCGCCCGACGGTCGGCTCGAGAAATGGTGGAGCGACGGCGACCTCGCCCGCTTCAAGGCGCGCACGGCGCGGCTGGCGGCCCAATATGGCGCCTACGAACCGCTTCCGGGCCTTCGCATACGCGCCGATCAGACACTGGGCGAGGACATCGCCGACAATGCCGGGCTCGCCATCGCCTACGACGCCTACCGTATCTCGCTCGGCGGCAAGCCGGCGCCGGTGCTGGGCGGCCTCACTGGCGACCAGCGCTTCTTCATGGGCCGGGCGCAGGTCAACAAGGTCAGGTTCCGCGACGCGGAGCTTCGCCGGATCGTGCTCAGCGACTTCCACTCGCCGAGCCAGTTCCGGACCTTCTCGGTACGCAATCACGACGCCTGGTACGAAGCGTTCGCGGTGAAGCCGGGAGACAGGCTATACCTGAAGCCCGAGGATCGGGTGCGGATCTGGTGAATCCTCCACATCGAAGATGAGGAGGGGGACCGGGCGAAGCCTGGTGGAGTGGTAGCTTGCGCGCGCTTTTGTGGTCGCGAGCCGGATCCTCCGGCGGCAAGTCAGCTACCCCTCCACCACCCTTCGGGTGGTCCCCCTCCCCACGAGCTTCGCTCGCGGGGAGGATCTAGAGCTCCTTCAGCGGCACGTTCGTGTCCGCCAGCCGTTCCGGCGCCACCACCCGCCGCTCCAGCACGAGCTTGCGGCCCTGCACATAATCCCGGGTGGAATTGACGCAGTCGAGGGCGATCACCCGCCCTTCGAGCAGGTAGAGGATTGAGAAGCTGCGCTCTTCCGGCCGGCCGCGGACCACGGTGGAATCGTGACCCACCGACAGGCCCACCGTCTGCAGTCTGAGATCATATTGGTTGGACCAGAACCAGGGGACCGCCTCATAAGGCTGCGGGTTGCCCGTGATCGACTTCGCCGCGGCCGTCGCCTGGTCGTGGGCGTTCTGGACCGATTCGAGGCGGATCCTGAGGCCGCCGGCGAAGCTGTTCTCATGGGCGGCGCAATCGCCGACGGCGTAGACGTCGGGCAGGCTGGTTCGGCAGAAAGCGTCGACCTCGACGCCGTTCGCCCCGGCGGCGCCCGCGGCGAGCAGAGGCGCGACGGCCGCTTCGACCCCGATCCCGACGATCGCCATCTCCGCCTCGATCGACGAGCCGTCCTGCAGATTCACGGCGGCGACCCGTCCGTTTTCGCCGGCGATCGAGGCGACCGTGGCGCCGAGCCTCAGGTCGACGCCCTGCGCGCGGTGCTCGGCCGCGTAGAAATCGGATATTTCCGGCCCCGCCACCCGCGCCAGCACCCGGTCCAGGGCCTCGAGCAGGACGACCTCCTTGCCGAGCTTGCGGAGCACCGCCGCCGTCTCAAGGCCGATATAGCCGCCGCCGACCACCGCGACCCGCCGCACCGAGTCCAGCCCGGCCCGGATCGAATCGACGTCCGACCTGCGCCGCACGACATGGACTCCGCCGAGGTCGCCGCCCTCGCAGCCGAGCCGGCGCGGCTCGCCGCCCGCCGCCCAGATGAGGATCCCGTAGCGGCACTCGCCGCCGCCCTCGAAGAAGATCCTTTTCGACTCCGGGTCGACGGCGGTCGCGAAGCGGCCGAGGTCCAGGGCCACGCCGCGCTCCGCCCAGAAGGCCTCGGGACGGACGAGCATCCGCTCGAACGCCTTCTCGCCGGCGAGATATTCCTTGGACAAAGGCGGCCGCTCGTAGGGCGGCTCGGCTTCGGCGCCGATCAGGGCGACGGAGCCCGGAAAGCCGAGCTGCCGGAGCTGGATCGCGGCCTGGGCGCCGGCATGGCCGGCGCCGACGATGACGATGTCGTAATGGGTCACGGGAGGCTCTTAATCCTCCCCATCGGAGATGGGGAGGGGGACCAGCTGAAAGGTGGTGGAGGGGTAATTGGCAGAAGCCTGCGCGTGTTACCCCTCCACCATGCTTCGCATGGTCCCCCTCCCCGTGGCAGCGCCATGGGGAGGATCGCTTACTCCTTCGGCGGCTCGACCGGCACCGCGACGAGCGGCTCGTGGGCTTCCGGGGCCGCCGGGGCGGCGCCATTGCCCGCGCCCGCGACGAGATTCTCCAGGGTCGAGCCGTCGAAGCCCAATTCCTTCATCAGGCCGTCGACGATCGGCGCCTGGGCGCGGTAGCGAAGCGCCGCGGCGACGGCGCTGGAGGCGAGGTTGCCGTCGCCGCCCGAGCCGCCATTGCCTCCCGAACCGTTGCCGCCGGTCAGCCCCTCGACGTGGACGATCTTGATCGAATCGATCGCCTCCATCGGCTTGGCGGCCTCGCGGACGACTTCCGGAAGCACCTTGAGAAGGGCCATCTTGGTCTGGAGCGAGATCTGGTCGGACGAGAGCAAATTCGCCGCCTCGTTGATCGCCCGCTGGCCGGCGGCCTCGACCTCGAAGCGGACCCGCGAGGCTTCGGCGCGAAGCTTCTCGGCCTCGGCCTCGCCTTCGGCGGCGAGCCGGACGGCCTCGGCGCGGTCGGCGGCGGCCTGCTTCTCGGCGTCGGCCTGGACCTTGATCCCGATCGCGGAGCGCTCGGCCTCTCGGCTGGCGTCGATCAGCTCGATCCTCTTGACGCGCTCGGCGACCTCGGTCTCGCGGGCGGTTCCGACCCTTTCCTCGGCGGCGACCGCCTCGGCCCGGGCCTTGTCGGCCTCCGCCCTGGCCTGGCTTTCCTCGCGGCTCTTGTTCTGAACCGCGATCTGCTGCTCCTGGCGGGCGATCTCGACCGCCTGGGTCTGCGCGATCTTGGCCTGCTC
>JBEVDE010000378.1:0-4587 GCA_040514175.1 Allosphingosinicella sp.
AGGACATAAGGGGGCATTTGCGCGAGGCGCGCGAGGGGTAGCCTTCCTAATTCCTCCCCTGCATTCGCAGCGGAGGGGGACCAGGCGTAGCCTGGTGGAAGGGTTCTGCTGAGCTTTGAAGAACCCCTCCACCGCGCTTCGCGCGGTCCCCCTCCCCGAGAAATCTCGGGGAGGAATTGGGGCAGAGGCGCCCGCAGCAGGAACCCTTGCCCTTGCTCAAAGCCGCCGACGATGTAGAGGCGGCGCGACCACTTCAGGGGGAATGCTGATGAAACTGGCCCGGTTCGCCGCTCTGCTCGCCCTTCCTCTCGCCGCCGCCGCGGCCCCGGCGGCGGCGCGGCCGAAGCTGATCGTCGCCATTTCGGTCGACCAATTCTCCGCCGATCTGTTCGCGCAATATCGCCAGCATTTCGACGGCGGGCTTCAGCGCCTGTCCGAAGGGGTCGTCTTCCCGAACGGCTATCAGGGCCACAACGCCACCGAAACCTGCCCGGGCCATTCGACCATCCTCACCGGCTCGCGCCCGGCGCGGACCGGGATCATCGCCAACAATTGGTTCAACCTCGGCCTGACGCGCGCCGACAAGGGCGTCTACTGCTCCGAGGATCCGCGGATCCCGGGAAGCAGCTCGAAGGGCGGCGAATATACCGTCTCCTCCTACCATCTGCGCGTTCCGGCGCTGGGCGATCATATGAAGCGCGCCGATCCGGCGAGCCGGGTCGCGGTCGTCGCGGGCAAGGACCGGGCGGCGATCATGATGGGCGGCTACCGGCCGGACGAGCGCTGGTGGTGGGATCATGACGTCAAGGCCTTCGTCAATCCCGGCGCCCCGGCCACGCCGCGCGCGGTCGCGGCGGCCAATGACGGCGTCAAGGAGGCGCTCGCCCGGGCCCGCTCCGCCCGCGACCTGCCGCGCATTTGCGAGGCGCACAGCCGGGCCGTTCCGGTCGCCGGGGGCGGCAGGCCGGTCGGCACGGGCCGCTTCGCCCGCGAAGCGGACGACAAGAACGGCTTCCGCGCCTCGCCCGATTTCGACCGGACTGTGCTCGACATGGGCGAGGCGCTCCGCCGCGAGATGAAGCTCGGCGAGGGCGCGGCGACCGACCTGCTCATCCTCGGCCTTTCGGCGACGGACTATGTCGGCCATACCTTCGGTACCCAGGGCAGCGAGATGTGCATCCAGCTCCTCGCGCTCGACGAGGCGCTGGGCGGCTTCTTCCGCGCGCTCGACGCGACCGGGATCGACTATCTCGTCATGCTCACCGCCGACCATGGCGGCCACGACATACCCGAGCGCCACCGCGACCATGCCGCCGGCGACGCGGTGCGGGTCGATCCGGCGCTCAACGCGGGGACCATGGCCAAGTCGCTCGCGGCCAGGCTGAAGCTCCCCGGCGAGGTGCTGTACGGCGACGGCGCGTTCGGCGACATGTATGTCGACCGCAAGCTCGCCCCGGCCCAGCGGGCGCGGGTGCTGCGCGAGGCGGTGGCGGCCTACAAGCGTCACCCTCAGGTCGCGGCGGTGTTCACCAAAGCGGAGCTCGCGGCGGCGGCCGGACCTTCCGGGCCGCCCGACACGTGGAGCCTGCTCCAGCGCGCCAAGGCCAGCTTCGACCCGGAACGCTCGGGCGACTTCATCGTGCTTCTGAAGCCGCGGGTGACCCCGATCTTCGACACCAGCCGGGGCTATACCTCCACCCACGGCAGCCCCTGGGATTACGATCGCCGGGTGCCGATCCTGTTCTGGCGCAAGGGGGTGAGGCCGTTCGAGCAGTCGCTGGCGGTGGAAACGGCGGACATCTTGCCGACTCTGGCGGCGACGATCGGCGTGACGATCCCGACAGGGAGCATCGACGGGCGCTGCCTCGATCTGGACGAGGGGCCGGGGACGAGCTGCCGCTAGGACAACCCTCTCCCTGTAGGGGAGAGGAGGGGCCCGTCGCGAAGCGATGGGAGGTGAGGGCTTTCCTGACTTTCGCTGTACAGGCCCTCACCCTGTCGCTTCGCGGCTGTCCCTCTCCCCTGCAGGGAGAGGGGTTTCATCCCGCCAGCGCCTCGAGCCTCTCCGCCAGCTCGAGCCACCTTTCCTCGGCCTCATCCCGCTCCGCCCGAGCCTTGTCGATCGCCGCCGTCAGCGCCGCGAAGCGGGCCGGATCCCTCGCGTACAGGTCCGGATCGTGGAGCGCCTCCTCGTCGCGCAGGATCTGTGCCTCCAATTCGTGGATCCGGTCGGGGAGGAGGTCGTAGTCGCGCTGGTCCTTGTAGGTGAGCTTCCGGCTCCCCTGCGAAGGCCGGGGTCCAGCCTCTCGAGCGGGCTGGGTCCCGGCCTTCGCAGGGACGCTCCGCTGCGCTACGCGCTTGCTCTGCCAATCCTCATAGCCGCCGGCGACGATGTCGACCTTGCCGCTGCCGTCGAGGCCGAGCGTGATCGTCACGGTGCGATCGAGGAAGTCGCGGTCGTGGCTGACGATGAGGACGGTGCCGTCATAATCGGCGATCACCTCCTGGAGGAGGTCGAGGGTCTCGAGGTCGAGGTCGTTGGTCGGCTCGTCGAGGACGAGCAGATTGGAGCGGCGGGCGAACTCGCGGGCGAGCAGAAGCCGCGAGCGCTCGCCGCCGGAAAGCGTGCCGATCCTGGCGTCGACCAGAGTCGGCTCGAACAGGAATTCCTTGAGATAGCCCTGGACGTGCTTCTTGTGGCCTCTGACCTCGACCCAGTCGCCGCCATCGGCGAGGATGTCGCGGACCTTCTTGTCGGGGTCGAGAAGCCGGCGCTGCTGGTCGATCATGATGCCCTGAAGGGTCTTGGCGCGCTGGATCGTGCCCTCGTCGGGCTCGATCTCGCCGGTCAGCAGCCGCAACAAGGTGGTCTTGCCGGTGCCGTTGGCGCCGACCACGCCGATCCGGTCGCCGCGCTGGATGCGCAGCGTAAAGTCGCGGATGATGGCGCGGTCCGCGAACCGCTTGGCGACCTTCTGGGCGTCGATCACCATCTTGGTCTTCACGTCGTCATTCTCGAGCCCGAGCTTCGCCGCGCCCGCCGGGCCGAGCATGGCGGCCCGCGCCGCGCGCATCTCATGGAGCTTGGCGAGCCGGCCCTGGTTGCGCCGGCGCCGGGCGGTGACACCGCGCTGCAGCCAGTGAAGCTCGAGCTTCAGCTTCGCATCGAGCCGTTCCGCATTGCGCGCTTCCTCCGCATAGACCTGCTCGGTCCAGGCGTCGAAGCCGCCGAAGCCGATCTCGGCCCGGCGCAGCGACCCGCGGTCGAGCCAGAGCGACGAGCGGGTGAGGCGCTTCAGGAAGGTGCGGTCGTGGCTGATCGCGATGAAGGCGCCGGTGTAGCGGCCGAGCCACTCCTCGAGCCATTCGATCGCGCCCAGATCGAGATGGTTAGTCGGTTCGTCGAGCAGGAGCACGTCCGGATTCAAAGCCAGCGCCCGGGCGATGGCGGCCCGGCGCCGCTCGCCTCCGCTGGCGGTCGCCGCGGGCCGGTCGAGGTCGATTCCGAGCTGGTCGGCGATCGCATCGACTTCATGCGGGGCCGGCGGCTCGGGGCCGTGGAGGGCGAACTCGCGCAGAGTGGCGAAACGGTCGACCGCCGGGTCCTGCTCGAGCAGCACGACCCGGGTTCCGGGCTGGATCGTGCGACGGCCCTCGTCGGTCTCGATCAGGCCGGCGAGGCATTTCAGAAGCGTGGTCTTGCCGGCGCCGTTGCGGCCGATCAGGGCCAGCCGGTCGCGCGCGCCGACGAACAGGTCGAGGCCGCGGAACAGCCAGCCGGAGCCCTGGATCAGGCCGAGGGCTTCATAAGCGAGGACGGGAGCGGCCATATTCGGGGCGGGATAAAGGCGGATCGCCGCCGCGTCACCCCCGCCCGCTGGCCTCGTGCCCGTGTTTCTGGCAGCCTGCACGAATGGCGCGGACGATCTTCCTCTATGCGCTCGCGCTGGCGGCGGGCGCCGGGCTGCTCCAGTGGCTCGTCACCCAGGCCCCCAGGCGGCTGTCGCCGCGATGAGGGTTGTCGTGCCGGCGCCCCTTTATGCCTTCGCTTCAGCCAGATCGAACGAGGCGGCGGACTTGCAGCCGCCCGCCACTTTGATCCTTTTGGACTGACCGGCCCCCAGGACCTCGATGCCCTTCGAACCGGTTATCCCGTTCAGCTGGATGAACACCTGATAGGGCGTGGGAACGATGCCGATGATGCAATGGCCGCCCTGGAGTTCGCCGAGCACTTCGATCCCCCAATATTCCGGGCAGCGGACGTAGATCAAAGGCGACAGGCGCACCTTCATGTTGATGCACGCCGTCTCGCCGCTGACGATCAATATGTAGGTGCCGCTGACGATCCCGGTGACGACCTTGGCCGTCTTGAACGGGATCCGCCTGACGCTCTGCGCGGCTTCGAAATCGAGATATTGCTGAGTCGACATGCCGCTCCTCCTCCTCGTGCCGAAGCAGCCATCCTAGCAGAATTGGGCCGTGGCGTGGGGCGCAGGCTGCTCCGAAATGGAGGGACTGGCCGGCAGGGATCACGCCGCTCGGGGGACGATCCGGTCCAGGTCGCCGTTGAGGGCGCGCTTGGCCTCG
>JBEVDE010000021.1:0-5249 GCA_040514175.1 Allosphingosinicella sp.
CCGGCTATGCCGAGGTGTTCCAGAGGAACGTGCTCGCCTCCGGCGTGGTGCCGCAGGTCAGCCTGATCATGGGGCCCTGCGCGGGCGGAGCGGTCTATTCGCCGGCGATGACCGACTTCATCTTCATGGTGAAGGATTCGAGCTACATGTTCGTCACCGGCCCGGACGTCGTGAAGACGGTGACCAACGAGGTGGTGACCCAGGAGGAACTGGGCGGCGCCGTCACCCACACGACCAAGTCGGGAGTCGCCGACGTCGCCTTCGAGAACGACATCGAGGCCTTGCTCGCAACCCGCGACTTCTTCGACTTCCTGCCGCTCTCCAACCGCCACGACGGGCCGGAGCGGCCGACCGCCGATCCCTGGGACCGAGCCGAGCCGAGCCTCGACACGCTCATCCCGGACAGCGCCGCCAAGCCCTACGACATGCACGAGCTGATCCGCAAAGTGCTCGACGAAGGCGATTTCTTCGAGATCCAGCCCAATCATGCCGCCAACATCCTCGTCGGCTTCGGCCGGGTCGAGGGACGTACGGTGGGGGTCGTCGCCAACCAGCCGATGGTGCTCGCCGGCGTGCTCGACATCGCGTCGTCGAAGAAGGCCGGGCGCTTCGTGCGCTTCTGCGACGCGTTCGACATCCCGATCCTGACCTTCGTCGACGTCCCCGGCTTCCTTCCCGGAGTCGCCCAGGAGCATGGCGGGATCATCAAGAACGGGGCGAAACTGCTCTTCGCCTACGCCGAGGCGACGGTGCCCAAGATCACGGTGATCACCCGCAAGGCCTATGGCGGCGCCTATGACGTCATGGCGTCCAAGCATTTGCGCGGCGACCTCAATTACGCCTGGCCGACCGCCGAGATCGCGGTGATGGGCGCCAAGGGCGCGGTCGAGATCATCTTTCGCAAGGACATAGGCGACCCCGACAAGATCGCCGAGCGCACCCGCGACTATGAAACCCGCTTCGCCAACCCGTTCGTGGCGGCGTCCAAGGGCTTCATCGACGAGGTGATCATGCCGCACTCGACAAGACGGAGGATCGCTCTGGGCTTGCGGAAGCTCAGGAACAAGCAGCTCGAAAACCCCTGGAAGAAGCACGACAATATCCCGCTGTAGGAGGGGGATGACATGGCCGCCCCGGTTCTCGACCAACTCAATCTCATATCCGCCGATTTCGACGCCACCATGGCCTTCTATCGGATCCTGGGAGTGGAGATGCAGGCGCCGGCGCGGACCCCGGGAGGAGAGCCTTTCCACGCTTCGCACCGGCCGGCGCAAGGCGCGGCCCTCGAGTTGGATTCGCCGCGCTTCGCTCGTCTGTGGAACGAGGGCTGGGCCGAAGAAGCCCAACTTGCCGGCCGAATCCTGCTCGGGCTGCGCGTGGCGGACAGGCAGGCCGTCGACCGCCTTTACGCGGCGGCGATGGAGGCCGGTCACCGGAGCCTGCAGCCGCCGGCCGACGGCTTCTGGGGCGCGCGCTACGCCATCGTCGAGGACCCCGACGGTCGCGCGGTGGGCCTGATGAGCGCGGTCGAGGACCGCTACCGGCGGCCGCCGCCGCTATGAGCTCGCGCTACGACGAGCTGGAGCGGCTTCAGCGGCTTCGCGAGAGCGGGGCTCTCACCGACGAGGAGTTCCAGGCGGAGAAGAGGCGGCTGCTCGGCCACCAGAGCCTCGCTCCGGAGGAGGAGCCCGTCGAGGCGGAGCCAGGGATGCATGCACGGCGTCCGATCTGGATCGCGCTGGGTTTCGCGGCGCTGGTCGCCGCCGTCGTTGCGGGGCTGTGGTTCGGCCGCATGTCCGGCGGTCGCGACGAGATCGTCGATCTGCCGATGCCCGAGCAGAATGCGTCGACCGAGGCCAATCTCGTCGAGGCGCCGCCGGCCCCCGACTTGCGGGCGCTTCCGGCGGACGAGCAGCTCGCCCAGGCATTCGTGGCCGCTTTCGGACAGAAGGCGTCCGCGAACCGGATAATCAATGGCCTCAAGGTCAGCTTCTCACCGGGCGCCCTGCGCTGGGTCGGCTCGCGCGGCATACTGGTCAGCCCCGGAATTTCTGAAAGCGGCTGTCACGCCTGCGCCGGCGCCATCGCGATCCATTATCTCGAGCCCGACGCCGCCACCTTCCGGGTTACCGGCCGGTGGGAAGATGCCGTCGCGATGGGCGCTAATGGCAAACCGCCGGACTGGAGCCTCTCGACTTTGCTGTCGGCGCAGCCGATGCTGAGAACCCGGATCCGCGACGGCAACCAAGGCTATTTCTGCGCCAGCGAAGCCTTTTACGAGCTTGGTCCGCAAGGCCCCCGCAAGGTCGCCGACATCCGCACCGGCTATGACGATATCGGCGCCAAGGGAGAGTCCGAAGGGAAGAAGATCGACGGCAAGATCATCAATCCCGTCCGCAACCAGTCGTTCGACGTCGTCTATTCGGGCAGCCGCGCTTTCAGCGAGCATTGGGTAAAGACCGGCGACCGCTATCAGGTCGCCGGCGGCCCGTCTTCGATGGAAACCTGCTGATGGCGTCGGGCGGGGATCTGCTGGCGGGCCTGATCGCCGTCGCTTTGCTGCCGCTGATCGCCCTGCGCATCCGGCGGGGGCTGAAGGAGGGCCGGCTGCCCCTCTACCGAACCTATGTCGAGCGCGGCGAGGCGGGGAGCAAGTTTGGCCTTCTGCTCGGCCTGCACGCGCTCAGCTTCGTCCTGGTCGCCACGATCGCGGCCGACCTGCTTTTCCAGCTCGGCCTGAAGGAGGCCTTGTGAAACCCAAGCGGGTCGATTCCGTCGAGGTGGCGAGGCCTTCGTCCTCGGGCGCCTCGAGCCGCGAAACCGCCGCGGTATGAAGCGCAACATCATTCACTCGCTTTTCGGAACCGGACCGAAGCGTAAGAGGGGTGCGGCCGATCTCAAAATCGTTCATGCCGACTCGAACGATCCCGACACGATCGCGGTCGAGGCGTGGGACGGCGGCGAAATCGTTTTCGAGATGGTCACCGATTGCCAGGGTGCCAGGACCTTGTGGGTCGGGGGCCGCGAATTCGACCGGGATGAGTTCCTGGCCCTGTTGAACCGTTGCGCCGAGAAACTCGATTCGTGGGACGCTGAGCTTCGCGAGACTGGTGCGGCCTGGGACAATGAGGAGGAAAGAGCGCCATGAAACTGGGCCGTCTGAACCATGTCGGCGTGGCGACGCCCTCGATCGAGAAATCCGTCGCGCATTATCGCGACGTCATGGGCGCGGAGGTGATCCGCGAGCCCTTCGACCTGCCCGCCCAGGGGGTGAAGGTCTGCTTCGTCGACACGCCGAATACCCAGATCGAGCTGATCGAGCCGCTCGGGGAGGGGAGCCCGATCCACGGCTTCCTGGCCAAGAACCCGGCGGGGGGGCAGCATCACCTCTGCTACGAGGTGCCGGACATATACGAGGCCAAGGCGTGGTTCGAGGGCAAGGGCGCGAGAGTGCTCGGGGAGCCTCGAATCGGGGCGCACGGGACGCCGATCTTCTTCGTCCATCCCAGGGACATGGGCGGGGTTCTGACGGAGATCATGGAAAGCCCGAGGGGGTAGGATAAGCGGATTTGGTGTTCGCCCGCCGCAGGAGTAAACGATCGCGATGAGCGAGAAAGTGACGATCGAAGTCGCGGAGGCCGACATGGCCGACTTTCGCGAGTGGGCCCGAAATCGGGAGGAGCCCCTCGAAGTGCTGCTTCAAGAGGCTCTGCAGCAGTATCTGCGATACACGCGGGACGACATCGCCGATCTTGAGGAAAGAATGAAGGGCCCGTTCTACCCCATAGACGAGGTGGAAGCGCGGCTCGCCGAACGGCGCCGCCGCCCGCGACCGCAAGCGGCCGAGTAGTGCGGGTAGAGCTGTCGGCGAAAGCCGAAGAGGATCTAGACCGTATCTACGAATTCAATCTTGAACGGAGCGTCGAATGGGCCCAGCGGGTGAACCGGCGGCTATTGGAGCGCTCGCGCGCCTTAGCGGCCGCACCCTTCGTCGGTCGGCTTCACCGCCCGGAGGGTGTACGACAGGTGTCAGTGACTGACATTCAGTACGTGATCGACTATCGGCCGGCTGCAACCATGATCGAAATTTTGCGCTTCCGCAGTAGCCGAGAAATCCGATGACCTCCGACAAACCCACCCGTTCCGACTGGCAGGCCGCCGCCTCGAAGGAGGTGAAGGGCAAGGACATCGTCTGGCACACGCCGGAGGGGATCGAGGTTCGGCCGCTTTATACGGGTGAGGATGTCGAGGGGGTCGACCCGGGCCTTCCCGGCTTCGCGCCCTATACGCGCGGGCCCTATGCCTCGATGTATACCGGGCGGCCGTGGACGATTCGGCAATATGCGGGCTTTTCGACCGCCGAGGATTCCAACGCTTTCTACAGGCGCAATCTCGCCGCCGGGCAGAAAGGCCTGTCGGTGGCCTTCGATCTCGCCACCCATCGCGGCTACGACAGCGACCATCCGCGGGTGACGGGCGACGTCGGCAAGGCCGGAGTGGCGATCGACACGCTCGAAGACATGAAGATCCTCTTCGACGGAATCCCGCTCGACACGATGTCGGTCAGTATGACGATGAACGGCGCGGTGCTCCCCGTCATGGCCTTCTACATCGTCGCCGCCGAGGAGCAGGGGGTGGCCCAGGCGCAGCTCTCCGGCACCATCCAGAACGACATCCTCAAGGAGTTCGCGGTCCGCAACACCTATATCTACCCGCCCGCGCCCTCGATGCGGATCGTCGCGGACATCATCGCCTACACGTCCGAGCACATGCCGCGCTTCAACTCCATCTCGATCAGCGGCTACCATATGCTGGAGGCCGGGGCGACGGCGGTCCAGGAGCTCGCTTTCACCCTCGCCGACGGCATGGAATATGTCCGGGTCGCCAGGGCGAAGGGCCTCGACGTCGACGCCTTCGCGCCCCGGCTCAGCTTCTTCTTCGGCATCGGCATGAACTTCTTCATGGAGATCGCCAAGCTGCGCGCGGCGCGCCTGCTCTGGGCGAGCCTGATCCAGAAGAACTTTGCGCCAAAGGACCAACGCTCCCTGTCGCTGCGCACGCATTGCCAGACCAGCGGCTGGTCGCTCACCGCGCAGGATCCGTACAACAACATCGCCCGCACCATGATCGAGGCGATGGCGGCCACTCAAGGCCACACGCAGTCCTTGCACACCAATTCCTTCGACGAGGCGATGGCGCTGCCGACCGACCACTCCGCGCGCATTGCCCGCAATACGCAGCTCATCCTG
>JBEVDE010000058.1:0-3970 GCA_040514175.1 Allosphingosinicella sp.
TCCCTCCTCGCTCCTAGCCCTGACCGCCTCTCCGCCCCGTCATGGCCGTTGCCGGTATTGAGTTTGGACCCTAGGCGGCCCACCACTCCGGGAACGGCCCGATACGAAAAGGTGCATCATGAACGTCCGACGCAAGCTCGTCGCCGGCAATTGGAAGATGAACGGAAGCCGGGCGGCCCTGGGCGAGCTCGCCGCCATCGCCGCCGCCGCGCGCGAGGCGCCGGGCGTGGACGTCGCCGTCTGCCCGCCCTTCACCCTCATTCCGCTCGCCGTTCCGCGCGCCGGCGGCCTCGCCGTCGGCGCCCAGGATTGCCATTCGAAGGACCAGGGCGCCCATACCGGCAACGTCTCGGCGCCGATGCTCAGGGAAGCCGGCGCCCGCCTCGCCATCGTCGGCCATCGCGAGCGCCGCGCCGACGAGGGGGAGAGCGACGGCCTCGTCCGGGCCAAGGCGGAGGCGGCGCTCCGCCACGGCCTCCAGGCGATCGTCTGCGTCGGCGAGACCGAGTCGGAGCGCGAATCGGGCCGGGCCGTCGAGCGCGTCACGGCCCAGCTCGCCGGCTCGATCCCGGAGCTGTCCGGCGAGGCCGAGCTGGTCGTCGCCTACGAGCCGGTCTGGGCGATCGGCACCGGCCGCACCGCCACCCCGGCCGACGTCGCCGAAATTCACGCCGCCGTCCGCGAGGCCCTCACCGGCCGCTTCGGCGAGGCCGGGGGGCGGATCCGGATCCTCTACGGCGGCTCGGTCAACGCCGGCAACGCGGCCGAATTGTTCGCGGTCGACAATGTCGACGGCGCCCTCGTCGGCGGGGCAAGCCTCACCGCCGCCCAGTTCGTGCCGATCATCGAGGCGGCGGCGAGGAGTTGAAGCGGGAGGGCTGATCGCCTAGATCGCATCCAACCCGTCGCCCCAGCGAAGGCTGGGGCCCCAGGGGGTGAAAGGCTCGGTGCCAATTCTCCCTGGGATCCCAGCCTGCGCTGGGATGACGCACATCAGTCGAAAGCCACCTCCCCATGTTCACCTTCCTCCTCATACTCCAGTGCCTCGTCGCTTTGGCGATGGTCACCGTGATCCTGATGCAACGCTCGGAAGGCGGCGGGCTCGGCGTCGGCGGCAGCCCCTCGGGCCTGATGTCGGCCCGCGGAGCGGCCGATTTCCTCACCCGGGCCACGGCGATCCTGGCGACCTTGTTCGTCGTCCTGTCGATCGCGCTCGCCGGCCTCGCCACGCTGGAGCGGGCGCCGACGAAGATCGATCCGTCGCTGTCGAAGGTTCCGCCGCGCAACGCGCCGATCGCCCCGTCCACGGACCCGCTCGCGATTCCGCCCGCCGTCCCGGTCGCCAAGGCTCCGGCCCCCGCCGCCAACGGCTCCGTCCCGGCCGGCCAGTGATCAGAGCGCGGCGATAGCCCTCGCCACGCCCGCCGCCTGGCCCCTTATGTCGGGCACGGCGACGATCTCCCAGAACGCGCCCTTGGTCAAAGGGCCGAGCGCGTAGAGGGCAGGGGAGGGGCAAGTCCCCCTGACCCGCGACTCCTCGTCGACGTCCAGGCCGAGTCCGAGGCCGTCCGCCCGGGCCCGTCCGCCGGCGAGCAGGCTCCGGATCAGCGGATCGCGGATCCGGCCGATGTCGCCCTCCGGCCCGGTGCAGTTGACGATGGCGGCGAAGCGCCGGCGAAGCTCGCCGCCGCCGCGCCGGGCGATCGTCACCTCGTCCCCGTCGACCCGGGCGATCCGGCCGGCCGCAACCTCCAGCCGCCCCGAGGCGCGCATCGCCTCGATCCGGGCCGCCACGCGCGGCGCGATGCGGTGGCGGTGGACGTCCCACCAGGGGCGCAAATGGCGCAGGAAACGCCGCCGCTCGCTGTCGGTCAGGCCCTGCCACAAGGCGACGCTGTGCGTCCTCAGCCCGTCGACCGAGGCGCGCCAGGGCGCGCCAGCCCGGACCGCCCGGACCAGCGCGGCGAGCCGCGCCGGCGGCGTCCAGTCGAGCGGGGTCGCCGCGGGCATGACGTGGGCGCGCGGCGCCAGGCCGCGGCGCGAGGCGGCGAGGATCCGGCCGGCGAAGCCCGCTTCCTCGAGGCTGACCGCCATGTCGACCATGGTGAGGCCGGTGCCGACGAGAAGCAGGTCGCCGCCTCGCGCCGCCGCCTTCGCCAGCGCCGCCGACCCGTCCGGTCCCCAGGGGTCGTGGATCGCGTCCGGCCCGAACGCCGCCGGCAGACGCGAGGGATAATTGCCGCCGGCGAGCACCGCGGCGTCGCAGGCGACGAGCTCGCCGGACTCGAGCCGCACCCCTTCGTCCTCGACCGCCACCGCCTCGCCGGTCACCCTCGCCACGCCCGCCGCGCCGTCGAGCAGCGCGGCCAGATAGCGCCGGTAGTCGCGCCTCGGCACATAATCGTCCGGCCCGTAGCCCTCGCCGGCGGCCCAGTTAGCGAAATGCAGGGGCTCGCCGGCCAGGGCGCTCATGTTGCGCGCCCGGACGTTGAGCAGATGGCCGGGCGACGTCGTGCCGTAAGCGGCGCCTTTGGCGAAGTGGCCGCTCTTCTCGATCAGGATTATTTCCGCGCCCGGCGCGGCGCGGGCGATCTCCACCGCCGCGATCGTTCCCGAATATCCCGCCCCGACGATCGCCACCCGCATGGCGGTGGCCCTTAGCCGGTGACCCGGCGCCCGTCACTCCCGCGAAAACGATGGGTGCTCCGCCGTCATCCCGGGCTCGACCGGGGACCCATGAACACGAGCGGTGTCCGAAACGGCCAT
Source organism: Allosphingosinicella sp. (assembly GCA_040514175.1). Taxonomy (GTDB): domain Bacteria; phylum Pseudomonadota; class Alphaproteobacteria; order Sphingomonadales; family Sphingomonadaceae; genus Allosphingosinicella. The sequence continues at coordinate 2,767 of JBEVDE010000058.1, forward strand.
GGCGGTGTTCATGGGTTCCGGCTTTCGCCGGAATGACGAAATTTTCCGATTCGCGCCCTTGCCCTCCGCCGCCCCCCGTCGCTAAGCCTCAACTCCCATGGCGCGGTTCATTTTTATCACCGGCGGCGTGGTCTCATCGCTTGGCAAGGGGCTGATGGCCGCGGCTCTCGCCGCCCTCCTCCAGGCGCGCGGCTACAAGGTCCGCATCCGCAAGCTCGATCCCTATCTCAACGTCGATCCCGGGACGATGTCGCCCTACCAGCATGGCGAGGTCTACGTCACCGACGACGGCGCCGAGACCGACCTCGATCTCGGCCATTACGAGCGCTTCACCGGAGTTCCCGCCCGCCAGAGCGACAACGTCACCTCGGGCCGGATCTACCAGGGCATCATCGCGCGCGAGCGGCGCGGCGACTATCTCGGCGCTACAGTCCAGGTCGTCCCCCACGTCACCAACGCGATCAAGGAGTTCATCGGCGCCGACCTCGAGCCGGACCTCGACTTCCTCATCTGCGAGATCGGCGGCACCGTCGGCGACATCGAGAGCCTGCCCTTCATCGAGGCGATCCGCCAGTTCAGGAACGAGGTCGGCCGCGCCGAGACCCTCAGCATCCACACCACCCTGGTCCCCTATATCGCCGCCGCCGGCGAGCTGAAGACCAAGCCGACGCAGCACAGCGTGCGCGAGCTCACCTCGCTCGGCATCCAGCCCGAGATCCTCGTCTGCCGGACCGAGCATCCGCTCCCCGACAGCGACCGGGCCAAAATCGCCTTGTTCTGCAACGTCCGCAAGGAAGCGGTCATCCCCGCCCTCGACGCCAGGTCGATCTACGCCGTCCCCGCCCAATATCACGAGGCCGGCCTCGACGCCGAGGTCCTCCGCGCCTTCGGAATCGACGACGCGCCGGACCCCGGAATGGCCCGCTGGGACGACGTCGTCGACCGCCTGTTCAACTGGGAGAGCGAGGTCACGATCGGCGTGGTCGGCAAATATGTCGGCCTCCAGGACGCCTACAAGAGCCTGACCGAGGCCCTCGTCCACGGCGGCATGGCCAATAGGGTGAAGGTGAAGATCTCCTGGCTCGACGCCGAGCTCTTCGAGCACCCCGAAGCCGACATCCCGGCCCAGTTGGAGCCGCTGCACGGGATATTGGTCCCGGGCGGCTTCGGCGAGCGCGGCAGCGAGGGCAAGATCGCCAGCGTC
>JBEVDE010000096.1:0-6231 GCA_040514175.1 Allosphingosinicella sp.
CTAGGAAGGCTCGACTACAAGTGTTTTCGTGGGGGAAGTCGAGATGAAACGCGGGTTCACGTTCTTGCTGGCGTCGGCGGCATCGCTGGCGTTTACCGTCTCGGGCTCGGCGCTGTCGCAGACCGCCGCGCCCGCCGCGGCCGCTTCCGAGGAAGATCCGGAGCAGATGACCTTCCCCGGCTGGGGCGTCGCCCCGGCCGATCTCGACCGCTCGGTGAAGCCCGGCGACGATTTCGATGCGTTCGTCAACGGCAAGTGGAAGGGGCAGACCCAGATCCCGGCCAAATATCCTTATTACGGGGTCACGCCCAACCTCCGCATCGGCTCCGAGAAGGCGGTGCGCGCCATCATCGACGATCTTTCCGCGCGGCAGAACGCGGCCGGCTCTGTCGAGCAAAGGGTCGCGGACATGTACCGCGCCTTCCTCGACGTCGACGCGATCAACCGCGCCGGCCTCGCGCCGGCCAAACCCTATCTCGACCGGATCGCCGCGGTGAAGTCGCATGAGGAGCTCGCCGCGCTTTGGGCGCGGACCGGCTTTCCCGCCCCGATCGGGGAGGGGGTGAGCATCGATCCGGGGGATCCGAAGAGCAATATCGTCTTCTTCGGCATGGGCGGCCTGGGCCTCCCGGACCGCGACAATTATCTGATCGACAATCCGCGCAATATCGAGATGCGGGCCAAATATCTCGATTACCTCACCTTCCTGCTCGGCAAGGCGGGCAACGCCTCGCCGCGCCCGGCCGCGGAGGCGGTCTACGCGCTCGAGAAGAAGATGGCGGCGGCGATGTGGGACCGGGCGCTGTCGCGCAACCCGGAGATCACCACCCACCGGATGAGCTATGCCGAGCTCGCCGCGGTGGCGAAGCCTTTCCCGATCGAGCGCTACCTCGCCGGGCGCGGGCTTCTTCCGACCGACCGTTTCAACGTCGCCGAGATCCCGCCCACGCCGGCGGTGATCGCCGCCCAGGGCCTGACTCCGGCGCAGCTGGCCAAGCTCGGCACCGGCCTTCCCTCGATGATGAGCCTGATCATGGCGACCCCGCTCGACACCTGGAAGTCGTGGATGGCGGTGCGGCTTCTGTCGGGCAATTCGAGCGTCCTTCCGAACGACCTCGACGACGCCAATTTCGCTTTCTACGGCCAGTATCTCCAGGGCCGCCAGCGCCAGCGCGACCGCTGGCAGCGCGCCGTCTCCGAGGTCGAGGGAAGCCTCGGCGAGGCGATCGGCAAGGTCTATGTCGAGCGCCACTTCCCGCCGTCGAGCAAGGCGGCGATGGAGGAACTGGTCGGCAATCTGCGCCTCGCCATGACCGAGAATCTGAAGGATCTGGCGTGGATGACCCCGGCCACCCGGACCGCCGCCAAGGCCAAGCTCGACGCCTTGAGCGTCAAGATCGGCTATCCGGACAAGTTCGAAACCTATGACGGGCTCGTCGTCACTCCGAACGATCCGATCGGCAACCGCCTCGCCGCGGCCGACTGGCAATGGGCCAAGGACCTTTCCGATCTCAGGAAGCCGGTCGACCGGAGCAAGTGGCTGCTCACCCCGCAGACGGTCAACGCCTACTATATGGCGACGGCCAACGACATGGCCTATCCGGCCGCCTATCTGCAGCCGCCCAATTTCAACCCGGCGGCCGATCCGGCGGTCAATTACGGGGCGATCGGCGCCACCATCGGCCACGAGATCGGCCACGGCTTCGACGACGAGGGCTCGCGCTACGACGGCAGCGGCGCGCTCAGGAACTGGTGGACGCCCGAGGACGCCGCCACCTTCAGGAAGCTCGGCGACAGGCTCGAGGCGCAGTATAATGCGATCTGCCCGCTGGACGGCGGCAAGGCCTGCCTCAACGGCAAGCTCACGCTCGGCGAGAATCTGGGCGATCTCGGCGGCATCTCGATGGCCTACAAGGCCTACCGGCTTTCGCTCAAGGGCAAGGAGGCGCCGGTCATCGACGGCTTCACCGGCGACCAGCGCTTCTTCCTCTCCTACGCCCAGCATTACAGGACGATCTACCGCGACCCCTTCCTTCGCCAGCTGATGGAGACCGACCCCCATTCGCCGGGCTTCGCGCGGGTCAATGCGGTGCTGAGGAACTTCGACCCCTGGTACAAGGCGTTCAACGTCAGGCCGGGGGACAAGATGTACCTGCCGCCGGCGGAGCGGGTTCGGGTCTGGTGAGGGGCTTTCCGTCATTCCGGCGGGGGCCGGAAGCCATGAACGCCGGCAGAGGGCATTTTCCGCCCGTCGGGTTCATGCTTCCCGGGTCGAGCCCGGGATGACGGGAAAGGCGGGGCGCTATCCCCCGGGCGACTAATCCGCTAGTCGGCGAGGATGATCCTTACCGCCTTGCTCCTCCTCGCCGCCGCGCCGGCGCCCGCCACCGCTCCCGAGCGCTTCTTCGTCGGCCGGACGGAAGGGGCGGGGACCGTGCAGATGATCATGGCCGGCTCGCACAAGGTCCGCGACGTCAGCCGCGGGCGGCTCGACAAGAGCGGGGCCCTCATCCTCGACCAGATGGTCTATGAGGAAGGCAAGCCGGCGCGCCGCCGCAGCTGGCGCCTCGTGCGCTCCGGGCCGAACCGGGTCAGCGGCACCATCTCCGACGCCGTCGGCCCCGTCACCGGCGAGATCAGCGGCAACGTCCTCCACCTGCGCTACCGCGCCCGGGAGGCCAACGCCCAGGTCGAGCAGTGGATCACCCTCCATGCCGGCGGCCGGACTGCGTCCAACCGGATGGTCTTCAAGAAGTTCGGCTTCAAGGCCGCGACCCTCACTTCGACCATCCGCAAGCTGGACTGAGAAAAGCGCATGATCTCGATCCTCACCGCTCTCGCCCTTCTGCTGGCGTCCGGCAACGCCGCCGCCCCGGCCGCCGCTTCGGCCCCTTCGAAGCCGATCGCGAAGATCATGGCCCGCGGCGACGGGGCCTCGCCCGAGACGGCCTACAAGGTCCGAGGCGTCGGCGACGAATATGCGATCGTCCGTGCGCTCGGCCTCGAAGTGCGATCCCAGTCCCTCGTCATGCGCAAGAAGGCCTATGACGTGCTGGAGGTCGCCGACCCGAGGGACGGCAGCGTCCGCCAGCTCTGGTTCGACATCAGCCGCTTCTACTGACCGGGGCCCTAGTCGGGCTCCACCCGCCCGACCTTGTCCGCCCACATCTCGGTGAACCACATCGCGCCGTCGCGGCCCTCGGCGATGCGGTGCATGACGGTCATCCGCGTCGGCGCCGGATAATAATCGAAATCGAGCGCGGCGGATTCGGCGCCGCCCGAGGCGGCCCAGGCGGCGAGGCCCTTGCGGCCGATCCTCACGATCCAGTCGGTCCCCGCCGGCGAAGGCGCGTTGTTGCTGACATATTGCTGGACCCAAAGGTCGCCGCGGCCGTCGAAGGCGAGGCCGGCGAGGATGAGGTTGGGCTGGGCGGCGGGGAGGGCGAGCTCGAGCACCCGCCACTTGCCGTCCGCGCCCTTGTCGATCCGGCCGACCCGGCCGCCCGCCTCCTCGCTGAACCACATCGCCCCGTCCGGTCCCTTCGCGACCGCGATCGGCCGGGAGAGCGGGGTCGGGATGGCGATCTCCTCGATCTGGCCCGTCCCGGTCACCCGGGCGATCATGTTGCCGGTCAGCTCGGTGAACCACATCGCCCCGTCGGGGCCGAGCGCCGCGTAGATCGGCGTCGTCCCGGCCGTCGGCAGCTGGAAATGGGAGACCTTGCCGTCCGGAGCGACCCGGCCGACGGTGCCGGTCGCCTTGCCGGTGAACCAGAGGGTGCGCCCGTCGCCGCCGACGGCGAGGCCGTGCGGATGCGGGTTGAGCGGCGCCGCGCAGCCCGCGCAGGGGATCGTCACCGGGATCCTGCCGGCGATCCCGCGCGCGGGATCGATCCCGACGATCTCCCCTTTGCCCACGCGGGTCGCCCACAGCCCGCCGGAGCGGTCGAAGGCGAGGCCGTGGGGACGGCTGCCGTCGCCCATGTCGTAGAAGCGGATCACCCGCCCGTCCTGGCCGAGATGGGCGATATGGTCGTAATTCTGGCCCGAGATCCACCAGCCGCCGCGCCGCGACGGATCGGCCGCCATTTCGTGGGTCGAGCCGGGATGCGCCATCGCGCCGGTCGGGCTGCCGCCGCCGTCGCCGATCGCGGCGTGATGCGCGCTCGGCCCCGCCGCCGGCGGCTCCGCTTTGCCCGGCCAGGGGATGGCATATTCGGCGACCGGGGCTGCGGCGCCCGGCGCTGCGGCGAAGGCCAGGCAGAGCGCCGCCCCCGCGGCGAACAGGGTTTCTCTCATCGTCCCGCCCCCTCGTTGCGATCGGGCGTCCCTAACACGATTGCAGGTCTCGGCGCTATTTCGGCCGAGGGATCGATTCCACGACAAGCTCGACGATCCGCCCGACATGCGCGCCCGGTCCGCCCAGCTCCGAGATATGGATGCGGGCGTAGGGGAGGGTGAAGAGGGCGTCGCGCGCCAGGCCCGGCGGGCCGCGCACCGCCTCGGGAAGGCAGGCGGCCACCCGGGCGGCGAGGGCGTCGCGGCTAAGGGATTCGGGCGCGAAATTCTGCCCGCAATGCCAATATCTTTTCGTGGCGTCGCCGGTGGCCTGGCACCCGTTCGCGAAGCCGAGGCGGGGCGGGGCGGCGCGGCTGCGCTCGAGATAGGTGAAATCTCCGTCCAGCTCCGCAACCTCGACAATCCGTCGGAGCTCGGAGCAGAAGATCCGCTGCTTCGACGGCGGCTCGGCCCCAGCCGGCCCCTGCGCCAGCAGCGCCGCGGCAGCGATCGCGATGAGCTTCATTTCCGGCCTCCCTTCGGACTGACGGAAGAAAAGAGCCGGTTCGCCGATGACGCGGCGCTGAACGGGAGGGTCTAGAGCGGTCCGGGTTCGTCGGTCCGGCGCCGGGCCTCGTCCCGCGCCGCGGCGCTGCGCAGGGTGTCCATCTCGCCGGCTTCCTTCTGAAGCCGCCGGTTCTCCGCCTCGGCGGCGTCGGCGCGGGCGCGTTCCTCGCGGTAGCGGCGCTTCCACTTGCCGCCGGCCATCAGCGCCATGCCGAGCACGAGGCCGAGCACGAAGACGAGGGCGACGATGAGCCACTGGTCGGGGGTGAAGAGTGTCACTGAGCCATTACCTTTGCGTCGCTGGAAGACGCGGGATCAATGGTGCCGGGGGCGGATTGTTCCGCCCCCGGTCCCTATTTGAACAGGTTGTCCGAGATCGAGCAGCTCGCCGGGCCGAGGATGACGATGAACAGCACCGGCAGGATGAACAGGATCAGCGGCACGGTCATGATCGCCGGCAGCCGCGCCGCTTTCTCCTCGGCGCGCATCATCCGCTCGTTGCGGAACTCGGCGGCGAGGACGCGCAGCGCGCTGGCCAGCGGGGTGCCGTATTTCTCGGTCTGGATCATCGTCGTGACGACCCCGCGAACCGCGTCGAGATCGATCCGGTTGGCGAGATTCTCGAAGGCCGAGCGGCGGTCGGTGAGGAAGCCCAGCTCGATCGAGGTCAAGGCGAATTCGTCGCCCAGCTCGGGATAGGCCTTGCCGAGCTCACGGGCGACCCGGTTGAAGGCGGCGTCGACGGTGAGGCCGGCCTCGGCGCAGATGACGAGCAGGTCGAGCGCGTCGGGGAGGCCCTTGCGGACGGCGTTGGAGCGCTTCGAGATCTTGTTCTTCAGCCACAGGTCCGGCGCCTTGTAGCTTCCGATCAGCGAGAAGGCGGTGAGGCCGTAGCGCTTGATCGGGCCCCATTCGGGGAACCAGTCGAGGACATAGACTCCGACGATGACGGTCGTGCCGATCACGATCGGCAGCACCAGGCGCGCGAAGATGACGACGAAGGCGAGGTCCTTGGAGCGGATGCCGGCCTGCATCAGCTTCTTCTGCGCCTTCTCGACCTGCTCGGCCTGGAGCATCTTCAGCGAGCCGAGAACGCTGCGGACCTTGTCGGCGACCTCGTTCTTGTTGCTGATGCTGCGCCGCCGCTTCGAGGTCGAGGCGACGATTCCGGCCTTCAATTGCTCGCGCCGCTCGTTGAGCGCTTTGACGCGCTTCGCCATCGGGTCCTTGACCGTGGTGGCGGCATAGATGGCGACCAGCACGGCGAGCGTCGCCACCGCGGCGAGGATTGACCCCACCAGGACGACGTCGATCCCCAGGATTGTCGGGCTGCGCGCAGGTCCCATCTGTCTGACTTCCCCCGCTCAGATCTCGAAGTTGATCATT
>JBEVDE010000131.1:0-5882 GCA_040514175.1 Allosphingosinicella sp.
GCGCGACGATCTTCTGCAGCACGTCGTCGGGAACCGCGGCGACCATCTCCGTATCGATGTAACCGGGCGCGATCGCGTTGACCGTCACTCCGGCGCGGGCGCCTTCCTGGGCGAGCGCCTTGGTGAAGCCGTGGATCCCGGACTTGGCGGCGGCGTAATTGACCTGGCCGTATTGGCCGGCCTGGCCGTTGATCGAGCCGATGTTGACGATCCGCCCGAACTTGCGCCCCTGCATCCCCTCGAACACCGCCTTGGCCATGTTGAAGCAGCCGCCGAGATTGACGTCGATCACCTCGTCCCAGGACTGTCGGGTCATCCGCTTCATCGTCCCGTCGCGGGTGATCCCGGCATTGTTGACGAGCAGGTCGACCGGCCCGAGCTCGCTCTCCACCTGGGCCACGCCCGCCTGGCAGGCGTCGAAATCGCCGACGTCCCATTTAAACGCCCTGATCCCGGTCCGCTCGGTGAACTGGGCCGCCTTCTCGTCATTTCCGGCATAATTGGCGGCGACGGTGACGCCCTGATCGCGCAGCGCGATGCTGATCGCCTCGCCAATGCCTCTTGTGCCGCCGGTGACGATCGCAACGCGTGCCATTTTGCTCTCCTGCTTTATGTTGTGCGGCGGCCCTTACGGAACGCTCCTCCAACCTTCAAGCTCGCGGCCCAAAATGCTGCGCAGCATTTCCAGGCCCGCCGGGCTGTCGTTGAGGCAGGGGAGGTAAGCGAAATCGGTCCCGCCGGCGGCGAGGAACGTGTCGCGTCCGCGTATCGCCAGCTCCTCCAGCGTCTCGAGGCAGTCGGCCGAGAAACCGGGCGCCACGATCGCCACCTTCGTAACGCCCTGCGCGGGCAAAGCGGCCAGCGTCGCGTCGGTCGCCGGCTCGAGCCACTTCGCCCGTCCGAAGCGCGACTGGAATACGGTCATGAGCTCGCGCCCGCTCGCCTCGCTCAGCAGCCGGGCGGTCTTGCGGCAATGGCAATGATAGGGATCGCCGAGCTCGAGCGTGCGCTGCGGCATGCCGTGGAAGCTGGCGAGGATCGCCTGCGGCTCGAAAGCCAGCGCGGCCAGCCCCTCCTCAAGCCGCGCCTTCAGCGCCGCGATATAGGCCGGGTCGTCATGATAAGGCGGCAAGGTCCGCACCGCCGGCTGCCAGCGCAGCCGCCGCAGATGGGCGAAGGCCTCGTCGGTCGCCGTCGCCGTCGTCGCCGCGCAATATTGCGGGTAGAGCGGCGCGATCAGGATCCGCTCGCAACCTTGCGCCTTGAGCGCGTCGATCTTGCCGGCGATGGCAGGCTCGCCATAGCGCATGGCGTGATCGACGATCACACCCTCTCCGAACGCCCCCCACAGCGCCTTCGCCTGCCGGGCGGTGATCGCGGCGAGCGGCGAGCCCTCCTCGGTCCACACCTGCTTGTAGGCGTGCGCCGATTTCTTCGGCCGGGTGGTGAGGATGATGCCGCGCAAGATCGGCTGCCAGACCAGCTGCGGGATCTCGATCACCCGCGGGTCCGACAGGAACTCCTTGAGGTAGAGCCGAACCGATCCCGGCTCGGGCGAGTTGGGCGTGCCGAGGTTGATCAGAAGCACTCCGATCGTCGGCGCCGGCACCGGCGCATGGTCGGCCGGCCGGGTCATCCGCCCACCCTCAGCGGCAGCGAGCGAAGCCGCCGGCCGGTCAAGGCGTGGAGGGCATTGGCGACGGCCGGCGCCGCCACCGGCACGCCGAGCTCGGTCACTCCGCCCGGTTCCTCTTCGCCGTCGAGCAGCTCGACGGTCACCTCGGGCGCGCCGGCCAGGGTGGGAAAGCCGAAATGCGCGAAGCCGCGCGCGTCGGGCCGGCCGCGCTCGAAGCCGATCGGATCTCCGGTCGCGGCGGCGATGCCGAAGATCAGGCCGCCCTCGATCTGCTGGCGGACGAGATCGGGATTGACGATCCGCCCGCAATCGACCGCGCACACTGCGCGAAGCACCCGGGTGCGCTGGTCGGCGGTGACCTCGACCTCGACCAGAGCCGCGATATGGCTCCCGAAGGCGCTGTGGCAGGCGATTCCCATCGCGCTTCCCGGCACCCCCCCGTCCCAGCCGCCCAGGGTCGCCGCCGTCGTCAGGCAGCGCGCCAGCCGCGGATTGTCTCCCAGCATCTGCATCCGGAAGGACAGCGGCTCGACTCCCGAGATCCGGGCCAGCTCGTCCATGAAGCTCTCGGTGAAGAAGGCGGTGTAGCTGTGCGCGCCCGAGCGCCAGCCGCCCACTTTTATACCGGTCTCGGCGGGCAGATAGTCCACCGCCACGGCCGGGATGGCGTAAGGCGGCACCGCGCCCGCGACGGGATCGCCGATCGCCGCCATCGCCACCGCGCCGCCGCGCAGCCGGGCCTCGAGCTGGGCGCCGGCGTCGGGCGCCGCGATCCGCGCCTGCCAGCCGAGCACGATCCCGCCGGTGTCGAGCCGCGCCAGCAATTGCGCCCGCGCCGGCGCCCGGAAGCCGTCCTGAACCGTCTCCTCGAGCCTCGACCAGCTGAGCTGGACCGGCCGCTTCACCCGCATCGCGAGCATCGCCGCCTGCTCGATCGCCCGCGTCTCCAGCTTTCGTCCATAGCCGCCTCCGATCATCGTCGGATAGAGCGTCACCTGCGCCTCGCCGAGGCCCGCCACCCGCGCCGCCGCCGCCCGGGCCAGGCCCGGCGCCTGGGTCGGAGCCCATATCTCGAGCCGGTCGCCGCCGAGCCGGGCGGTCGCGGTCAGGGTCTCGAGCGGCGCGCTGGCGGCCGGCCCGGCGCTGTAATGGCCGCGCAGGACGGTGCCGCCGTCGAAGGCGTCGGCGAGGTCCCCGCGGCTGTAGACCCGGTTTCCTTCGTCCCGCTGCAGCGCTCCGGTCAGCGCCGAATCGAGGCTTTCGCTCGAAACCGGCGAGTGGAGCACGTCCCACACCGGATCCGTCGCTTCGACGCCCCGGTTCGCCGCCCACCAATTGGTGGCGACGCAGGCCACCCAGCCGGGCGCGTCGAAGGCGCCGAACACGCCGGGCACCGCCAATCCCTTCGCTTTGTGCCAGCGCGCCAGCCGGCTGTCCTCGGTCGGCCCCGCCCGGACCGACGCATAGACCATGTCCGGAAGCCTGATGTCGCCGGCGAAGGGCGCCGAGCCGTCGACCTTGGCGGGAAGGTCGAGCCTCGGCAGCGGCTGGCCGGCGAGGCGGTTGTCGATCCCGGCGCGGATCGGCAGATGCTCGGGCAGCGACTCGCCCGCCGCGGCCTCGACCAGCTCGGCGAAGCTGAGCTTGCGGTCGCCGTCGACCACGAAGCCCGCCGCGGTGTCGAGAGTCTCCCATTCGACCCCCCAGCGCCCCGCCGCCGCCTTCATCAGCAGCGCCCGCGCCCCCGCTCCGGCCTCGCGCAGCGGCCGCTCGAACGCCCGGACCGAGCTCGACCCCGCGGTCAGCATCCCCATCTCGCCGCCCTCGAAGCGCTGCGCCCGCCAGCGCCGGGCGCCGCGCGCGAAGGAACCGTCGTCCGGCCCCTCGACGAGCAGCCGGTTGGCGTAGAGCGGCCCGATCGGGGCGGGCTCGACCCCCACCGTCCGCCAGTCGGCGCCGAGCTCGTCGGCGACGATCTGGGCGAGCGCGGTCCAGCTGCCCTGGCCGAGCTCCGCCTGCGGCACCGCGACCAGCACCCGGCCGTCCTTGCCGATCTTGAGGAAAGCGTTGAACGCCCGCTCGCCTTCGCCGGCGCGCAGATTATGCTCGTAGGAACGCGGCCAGAGCGCCCAGGCGAGGATCAGACCGGCCCCCGCGCCCCCGCTCACCAGCAAGGTCCGCCGGCTGATCCCCCTCGTCTCGCCGCCACGCGCCATGTGCGGCTGATAGAGGGGTGGGGAGGAAGGGGCTAGTCTCTCTAAATCCTCCCCGGCATTTGCCGGGGAGGGGGACCATGCGAAGCATGGTGGAGGGGTTCTTTCAAACTCCGAAGCACCCCTCCACCGCGCTCCGCGCGGTCCCCCTCCCCGCGAAATCGCGGGGAGGAATTAAGTCATCCGATCTCCGCCGAGTACCGCTCCCTCAGCGTCTTCTTGTCGATCTTGCCGGTACCCAGCTTGGGCAGAGGCTCGTCGTGCACCCAGATATATTGGGGGATCTTGTAGGAAGCGATTCGCCCGTCGAGGAACGCCCGCAGCGCCTCGGCATCGACTCCGCCCTCCTCCTCGGAATAGGCCACCGCCGCCGGCACCTCGCCCAGCCGCTCGTCGGGCACTCCGAACACCGAGCATTCCGACACCGCCGGGTGCGAGTAGATCGCCGCCTCGACTTCCTGGCAGCTGATATTCTCGCCGCCGCGGATGATGATGTCCTTCTTGCGGTCGACGATGAACAGATAATCGTCCTCGTCGAGATAGCCGATGTCGCCGGTCTTGAGATAATTGTCGGCGGTGAAGGCGGCGGCGGTCGAGGCGGGGTCGTTCCAATAGCCGCGGAAATTGGCGGCCGAGCGGATGCCGATCTCGCCGCTCTCGCCGGTCGGCAGATGCCGGTCGCCCTCGCCGAGGATGGCGAGCTCGACCGTCGGCTTGTGCGGGCGGCCGGTCGAGGCGGGCTTGTCGGCGTAATTCTGCCAGAAATTGCCGCAGCCCACGGCGTTGGTTTCGGTCAGGCCGTAGCCGAGCGCGGGCTGGGCGCCCTTGAAGCTCTCCTGAAGCCGCCTGACGTGGGCGACCGGCCGCGGCGCCCCGCCGGCGGCGATGTCGGTCAACGACGACAGATCGTATCGGTCGCGGTCGGGATGCTGCATCAGCTCGAGGCTCATCGTCGGCACGCCGACGAAATAGGTGACCTTCTCGTCCTGGATCAGCCGAAGCGCCTCGCCCGGGTCCCATTTCGCCATCAGCACCATGCCGCGGCCGATGACGAAGCTGTTGAGGAGCACCGGAACCTCGCCGGTGACGTGAAACAGGGGCACGTTGACGAGGGTGCGCGGCGGATTGGCCGGGCCTCGGCCCTCGCTCTCCATGATCCCGAGCAGAGCGAGAAGGCTGATCGAATACGTGTAGATTCCGGTGGTGACGGCGCGGTGGCTGGAGATCGCGCCCTTGGCCACTCCGGTCGAGCCGGAGGTGAAGAGGATGGTGGCGTCGTCCTCGGGGCCGACCTGCGGCAGATCGGCCTCGCCGCGGCCGAGCAGCGGCGCCAGCGCCTCGGCGATCGGCTTCTCGATCGGAAGCACGACGCTGGCCATGCCGAGGCCGGTCGCCTCGAGCCGCTTCGCGCGGGGGGCGTCGCACAGGACGAGGCAGGGCTCGGTCAGAGCGAGGCCGTGGCGAAGCTCGTCCGACTGCCACCAGCCGTTGACGAGGGTTGCGACGGCGCCGGCCTTGAGCACCGCCATGTAGGCGACGATCCAGCTCGGGCAGTTGCGCATCGCGATCGCCACCCGGTCGCCCTTGCCGACCCCCCAGCCGCCGGCCAGCGCCCGCGCCAGCCGCGTGGCCGCCTCGTTGAGCTCGGCGAAGGTGAGGCGCTCGCCGTCGGCGATGACGGCGATCGTTCCGCCGTGGAGCATGCAGAAAGCGTCGAACATGCCGGGAAGGGTCGGGGGCAGGTTGGCGACGATCTTGCGCCCCTCCTCATCCTCGCCGATCTGGATCCGGCCGCCGGGTCCCGTCACCTGGGCCAGCACCGCGTCGAACTTGCGGTCCAGCTCGCTCGGCATCCGACTCTCCCTTTCCGTTTCTCTGAGCCCCTTCTATTAGGGCCTGGAGCTGAGGGGGAAAGCCTTTGATGGATGCTTTACTGACAAGCCTGTCCACGGCGGCCGGCGAATATATCCGGTTTCAGGATCTGGGGCTTAGCAAGACCCTGTTCGACTGGCCCTTCCCGCTGCGCTGGTATT
>JBEVDE010000140.1:0-9636 GCA_040514175.1 Allosphingosinicella sp.
TCCTGACCTTCGACGATGAAGCCGCCGAGGCTTGTGCCGCCGGCCAGGCCGAAGCCGGTTCCGCCGCTGCCGACGCCTTCGGCGACGACGAGTAAGAGCGGCGGGTCTGCGCCAGCGGGCTCCGGCTGAAAGACACAGAGGCCGGGGTTCGCCCCGGCCTTTTGCTTTTTCCTGATCCTCAATCCCGCAGTCGCGAATCCACGCGAAGCGTGGTGGTGAGGGCGGCGGCACGCACTGAGTATGCCGCCGCCCTCTCCACCGTCCTTCGGACGGTCCCCCTCCCCCGGAAATCCGGGGGAGGAATTGAAGGATCTAATCCCCCTCCGCCTCGGGCTGCGCATGGTCCGGGGCCTCTCCAACCTCCATGCCGCCCGCATCCTCGCCGCCCGCGCCGACGCTCCCTTCGACTCCGTCGAGGACGTCTGGCGCCGCTCGGGCGTGCCGGTGGCCGCGCTCGAAAAGCTCGCCGACGCCGACGCCTTCGCCGCGCTGGGCCTCGACCGCCGCCAGGCTTTGTGGCGGGTGCGCGGGCTGGGCGAGGCCCCCTTGCCTTTGTTCGCCGCCGCCGCCGCCCTCGGCGAGGAGCCCGAAGTCGCCCTGACCCCCCTCACCGGCGGCCGCGAGGTGGTCGAGGATTACCGAACCGTCCAGTTGTCGCTTCGCGCCCATCCGCTCGCCTTCCTGCGCGGCGCGCTGGGGCCGAAGGTGACGACCTGCGCCGGCCTCGCCCGACTGAAGGACGGCGCCCGGGTCGAGGTCGCCGGCCTCGTCCTCATCCGCCAGCGGCCGGGCAAGGGCAACGTCACCTTCATCACGATCGAGGACGAAACCGGGATCGCCAACATCATCCTCTGGCAGCGCAAGTTCGAGGCGCAGCGCCGGGTCGTGATGGGCGCGGCGATGATCGCGGTCAAAGGCGTGATGCAGAAGGAAGGCGAGGTGATCCACATCGTCGCCGACCGGCTCGAGGATATGACTCCCCTCCTGCACCAGGTCGGATCGATGGACTTTCCCCACCGCTACGCCCCCGCCGACGGCGGCAAGGGCGCTTCGCCCGATCCGCGCAAGGCGAAGGCGGCCGGGGTGATCAAGGTGAAGTCGAGGGATTTCCATTGAAATCCTCCCCGAGCTTGCTCGGGGAGGGGGACCAGGCGAAGCCTGGTGGAGGGGTATTTGGCTCGGATTCAGAGAATCTGGCGCAAGACGGAAGAAGCCTGCGCCAGTTACCCCTCCACCCCGCTACGCGGGGTCCCCCTCCCCATCTGTCGATGGGGAGGATGAGCGCCTAGAATTTCTGCTGGCGCTCGTAGAGGCTCTTGTAATGCTGGATCCGGGTCACCCTCAGGCCGGGCATGCCGGAGCGGTCGACGGCGCGCTGCCACGAGGCGAACTCCTCGAGGCTCAACGTGTAGCGCTGGCAGGCCTCGTCGACGCTGAGCAGCCCGCCGTTGACCGCGGCGACCACTTCGGCCTTGCGGCGCACCACCCAGCGGGTGGTCGAGGGCGGAGGCAGCGAATCGAGCGTCAGCGGCTCTCCCAAGGGGCCGATGACCTGCGCCGGACGCGGAGCCCGGGTCTCGATCGTCTCATATTCAAGAACGTTCACGGACATTTTATCTCCTGCCTCCCTTCGCCCCGCCATAGGCGGCGGGCGTTGAAGGAAGACTGAAACCCCAAGGTAAACGCGGCGGTCATTTCAGTTGACGGCTCCTTGCCGGGCATAGGCCGGATTGAAGCAGCCGCGCTGCGCCGCCACCGCCTCGCGCCAGCCTGGGCCGGCGAGGAGGATCTCGGCGATCGGATCGGCGATTCCCGCCGCCGCCGCCGGAGCGGCCGTCTGAGCCGAGGACGCCGGCGCGGAGTCGCGCTGAGTGCGCAACGTCGCGACGAGCATCCCGAAATCGAGGCCGGCGGGCGTACGGCTCGCAAACCTTTGTTCGGCCCGGCGGAAGAAGCTCAAATCCATGCCCGCCCTTCTAGAGGGCAGGGTCTAAGACGCGGTTAAAGGGCCATTAGGGAGGGGTTTCCCCGGGTTAATGTCACAATTCCTCTCCCGCCTTTCGCGGGAGAGGAGGGGCCCAAGCTGGAGGCTTGGGAGGTGAGGGTCTTTTCTGAGTCCGGTGTACAGACCCTCACCTCCCACCGCTTCGCGGCGGCCCCCCCTCTCCCGTGAAGGACGGGAGAGGGGTTGGCAGACCTCAGGCTGGGCTTTCCCCCGCTCTGCCCCTATGTAGCGGCCGCCATGACCGCCGATTTCCAGCTCGACCGGCCCGCCTCGCAGGCGCGGATCGTCGTCGCCATGTCGGGCGGCGTCGACAGCTCGGTCGTCGCCGCGCTGGCGGCCCGCACGGGCGCCGAGGTGATCGGGATCACCCTCCAGCTCTACGACCATGGCGAGGCGATCGGACGGTCGAAGACCTGCTGCGCCGGCCGCGACATTTACGACGCCCGAATGGTCGCCGAGCGGCTCGGCATCGCCCATTACGTCTTCGACTACGAAACCCGCTTCCGCGACAGCGTGATCGAGCGCTTCGCCGACGAATATGCCCGCGGCCGGACTCCGATCCCCTGCGTGTCGTGCAACCAGAGCGTCAAGTTCACCGACCTGCTCGCCCTCGCCCGCGACCTCGGCGCCGATTGCCTCGCCACCGGCCATTACGTCCGCCGCCTCGTCGGCGCCAACGGCCCCGAGCTCCACCGCGCCGCCGATCCGGCCCGCGACCAGAGCTATTTCCTGTTCGCCACCACCCGCGAGCAGCTCGATTATCTTCGCTTTCCTTTGGGCGGCCTGCTCAAGCCGGCGGTGCGCGAGATCGCGCGCGAACTCAGCCTCGTCGTCGCCGACAAGCCCGACAGCCAGGACATCTGCTTCGTCCCCGATGGCGATTATGCCGCGGTGGTGAAGAAGGTGCGGCCGGAGGCGGCCCGGCCCGGCGAGATCGTCGACCTCGAGGGGCGGGTGCTCGGCGGGCATCGCGGCCTCATCCACTTCACCGTCGGCCAGCGCCGGGGGCTCGAGATCGGCGGCCAGGCCGAGCCGCTCTACGTCGTCCGGCTGGAGCCGGAGGCGCGGCGCGTGGTCGTCGGGCCCAAGGCGGCGCTGGCGGTCGCGGCGGCGCGGCTTTCGGGCGTCAACTGGCTCGGCGAGGAGCAGCGCCGGGGGCTGACGGCGAAGGTCCGCTCGATGGCGCGTCCGGCTCCGGTCTCCTTCGACGGGGATTCGATCCGCTTCGACGAGCCCGAGTTCGGAGTTTCCCCCGGCCAGGCGGCCGTGATCTACGAAGGGTCGCGCGTGCTCGGCGGCGGCTGGATCGAGGAGACTGTGCCCTTGCGCGCGGAGAGCCTCGCCGCGGCGTAGAGAAGGGTCCCGGCGACGACCAGGGCGGCGAGTACGCCCCACAGCACTTCCGGCGGATAATTGGGATTGGTGTTGCGGACGGCGGCCCAGACGCACACGGCGACTCCCGCCGCCATCATCACCCACACGAGAGACGTCGGCCGCTCGTGCCTGGGCAGCGCGGCGATGCAGATCGAGTAGACGATGAGCCGGGCGAGCGTGCTCACCGCCGCAAGCACCAGGAAGCTTCCGCTCACGGCGAGGAGGGCGATCAGGGCGCCCATGAAGACGATCGAGTTGACCGGAGTCGCGTAACGCGCGCTGACCCGGCCGAACCATGAAGGAAGCAGCCCGTCCCGGCCCATCGCGTAGGTCGTCCGGGTCGTCCCGGTGAGGCCGCCGCTGACGTTGCCGAGGATCGAGCAGACGGCGACGACCGTCAGCGCGAGGCCGCCGACGGGGCCGAACAGGGCCGTTCCGAAGGCGAGCAACGGCGCCTCCTTCCCCTCCCCCGGCTCCATCACCGCGACGAAGGCGAGCTGGATCAGGAAATAGAGCGCCGCGGTCGACACGATCGTGGCGATCAGGGCGCGCGGGATGGTCCGTTGCGGATCCGCGGTTTCGCCGGCGGGGACGACGCTGTTCTCGAAGCCGACGAAGGCATAGAGGATGAGCAGCGCCGCCTCCTCGAGCCGGGTGAAGGGCGGCAGTCCCTCGACCGGATCGATCGAGGCTCCGGCGACGGCCAGCCCCGCCAGCGCCACGGCGAGCAGGGGCGCCGCCTTGAGCAGGGTGAGCGCGTCGAGCAGCCTGACCGCGCGCTTGACCCCGACGGCGTTGACGGCGACGACGGCGGCGACCACGGCGAGGATCGCGGCGCCGCGGAGGAGGGGGTCCGCCAGCGGCGGCCAGAGCTTGCCGAGATAGGCGACGAGGACCGTCAAATTCGCGGCCAGCGCGGCGGCCCGGGCGACGTAATAAAGCCAGCCGGCCTGGACCGACGCGGCGGGGCCGAAGACGGCGGCGTAGACGACGGGTCCGCCGGATACCCGGTGATGGGCGGCGACCCGGGCGAAGGGCAGAGCGACCGCGAGCACGAGCAGTCCGAAAAGCGGGAAGAGGAAGGGGCTGAAGGCGCCGAACTTCTCGTACAGGGTCCCCGGCAGAGCGAAGATGCCGGCGCCGACGACTCCGTTGAACGACAGGAAGGCCGAGCCGAAGAAGCCGATGTCGCGGCGGAGGGGCTCGTCCTTTGTCGCGGTCACATTACCCCCTCCACCTGTTTCGCGCCCGGTTCTGGCCGCGCCGCCCTTGTCCCGCAAGGCCTTAGTAATTGGTGCCTGGCACCAATTTCGCTGGCTGCGAAATCCTCCCCCGGATTTCCGGGGGAGGGGGACCAGGCGAAGCCTGGTGGAGGGGCCTTGCTGACTTTCGAAGAACCCCTCCACCGCGCTTCGCGCGGTCCCCCTCCCCGGCAAAGGCCGGGGGGGAATTTGGAGTGGCGGGCTGTCCGGGCTAGGCGGTGATCATGGACGCGCTTTACGAGCTGTCACTGACCGACGCCTCGGAGCGGATGCGGGCGCGCTCCTTGTCCCCCGTCGCGCTGACCGAGGCCTTCCTCGCCCGCATCGCGGCGCTCGAGCCGAGGCTTCGCGCCTTCGCCCGGGTCACGCCGGAGCGGGCGCTCGAGGATTCCCGGCGCGCCGAAGAGGAGATTGCGCGCGGCCTCTGGCGCGGCCCGCTGCACGGCGTTCCGATCGCCCTCAAGGATCTGGTCGACACGGCGGGGATCGCCACCGAAGCCGGCATGAAGGCGCTGGCCGGGCGGGTTCCGGACGAGGATTCGACGGTGGCGGCGCGGCTTCGCGGGGCCGGCGCGGTGCTGCTCGGCAAGCTGGCGATGACCGAGGGCGCCGGCTCCCATCACCATCCCGAGCTCGAGCCCCCGCTCAATCCGTGGAGCGCGGACCGGTGGACCGGCGTGTCGTCGAGCGGCTCGGGCGTGGCGGTGGCGGCGGGGCTTTGCCTCGGCGCGCTCGGCAGCGACACCGGCGGGTCGATCCGCTTCCCCGCCGCCGCCTGCGGCGTGACCGGCCTCAAGCCGAGCTGGGGACGGGTCAGCCGCCACGGCATCTTCCCGCTGGCGCCTTCGCTCGACCATGTCGGGCCGATGGCTCGAAGCGCCGCCGATTGCGCCTTGCTGCTCGCCGCCATCGCCGGCCCGGATCCCGACGACCCCACGGCCCGGGCCGAGCCCGCCGACGATTATGCCGGAGCGCTGGACCAAGGCATCGAGGGCGTGACGATCGGGGTCGATCGCGACTGGTGCCTGGCCGAGGTCCATCCCGACATCGCGGCCGCGTTCGAATCCGCCTTGCAGGCCTTGGCGGGGGCGGGCGCGCGGCTGCGCGAAATCGCGATGCCCGACAGCCGGGCGCTGGCGAGCGGCTGGATTCCCGCCTGCGCCGTCGAGGCGGCGCTGGCCCACGAGACCCTGTTCCGCGACCGGCAGGAGGATTACGGCCCGTCCCTCGGCGCGCTCGTCCGAATCGGCGGCAGCCTTTCGGCGGTCGACTATGCGCGCATCGCGTCCGCGCGTCGGCTGATCGCCGCGCAGCTCGCCGCTTTGTTCGGCGAGGCCGCCCTGATCGCGACCCCCGCCATGCCGATGCCGGTGCCGACCCTTGCCGAGGCCGACGGCGGAATGCTCGATCCGGCTCAGGTGCTGCGCTTCACCGCTTTGTGGAATTTCGCCGGCAGCCCGACCCTGTCGCTGCCCTGCGGCTTCGACGGCGCCGGGCTGCCGATCGGCTTCCAGCTCGTCGGGCCGGCGCTGGGCGAAACCGCCCTTCTCGCCGCCGGCGCGGCTTTCCAGCGCGCCACTGACTGGCACCTCGCGAGGCCCTCGCTCGGAGCGGGATGATCCGTTCCGCTAACATTTATCAACGCGGTTGCAGTGGCCGCTGCGGTTCATCCTGTGGTAGCAACCGCGCGGGGACTGGGGGGGAAGTTGCGTAGGCTCGTCACCATCGATCTGCCGCGGCTGTTGTCGCGCCGGCTGCCGAGGCCGGTGACCGAGCTCGTCGTCGGCGTCGGCGTGACCGCCCTCTTCGTCGGCACCAGGCTCGCGATCTCGCCGCTTCTCGGGCAGGTCGCGCCTTTCGCTCTGGGGATCATCGCGGTCGTCATCGCCGCCCTCGTCGGCGGCTGGCGAAGCGGCCTGGTGTCGATGGTGCTCGGGACGAGCCTGATCTGGTTCTTCGTCCTGCCGCCCCAGCGCAGCTTCGAGCTCGAGAGCGCGGCGACGGCGCTCTCGCTCGCCGCCGGCACCTTCACCGAGGGCGTCATCCTGCTCGCTCTGGGCCTCTACCAGCGGGAGGTTCGGGCCGGGCAGCTGGAACGGGCGCGCCGGATCAACTTCCTCGGCCACGCGCTGAAGGAGATGGACCATCGCACCAAGAACAATTTCCAGATCGTCACCAGCCTTCTGACCCTTCAGGCGAGCCGCTCGGCCAATGACGAGGTCAAGATCGCCCTGAACGAGGCGGCGGAGCGGCTGAAGGCGGTCGCCGCGGTCTACGACGCGCTCGCCCCGAGCAGCCAGGGGCTCGCCATGGTCCGCCTCCAGGACCAGCTCCAGGAGATATGCGACCAGATCAGGCGCGGGATCATGCCGGACGGAATCGCGCTCACCACCGAATTGGAGCCGATCCTGGTGCCCCACGAAAGCGCTGTGGCGATCGGAATTATCGTCAACGAGCTCGTCACCAACGCCTGCAAGCACGCCTTCGGCGACGGCGGCGGCTCGATCCGGGTGAAGGCGTGGCGCGACGACGGCGCCGCCTATATCGAAGTGGCGGACGACGGCCGCGGCTTCGTCGCGGGCGCGGCCAAGCCCGGGCTCGGAAGCCGCCTCGTCACCGCCTTCCTGCAGCGTCTGAAAGCGCGAAGCGACGTCCAGTCCTCGCCCCAGGGCACGCTTCACCGTATCACGGTGCCGCTGAAATAGTGCCGGCCCGAAGCGCCGGGATCCTGCTCTACCGGCGCGATCCGGACGGCGTCCGGCTTCTGCTCGTCCATCCCGGCGGCCCTTTCTGGCGCGGCAAGGACGAAGGGGCGTGGATGATCCCCAAGGGCCTGGTCGAGCCGGGCGAGGACCCGCTCGCGACCGCCCTGCGCGAGTATGAGGAGGAGCTCGGCGCAAAGCCGCAAGGGGAGCCACGGCCGCTTTGCGAGGTGCGGCAGGCCGGGGGGAAATGGGTCGAGGCCTTCGCTCTCGAGGGCGATTTCGACCCCGCGCGGCTCCAGAGCAACGAGTTCACGATCGAATATCCGCCGAAGAGCGGAAGCTTTCGAGCCTTTCCGGAGGTCGACGAGGCGCGCTGGTTCACCTTTTCCGAGGCGCGGGCGAAGATATTGAAGAGCCAGGCGCCGATCGTCGATGCCCTGGAATCGCTCGTCATCCCGGGCTTGACCCGGGATCCATGAACACGGCCGTGCGAAGCTTCGAAGATCCGTGTTCCTGGATTCCGGCTTTCGCCGGAATGACGACTAAAACCTGAACACCCCCTCGATCACCGTCACGCACTTGCCGCCGAGCACCGCCCGGTCGCCATGCTCCCTCCGGACGGTCAGGTGTCCGCCCCGCTTGCTCGCCTGGAAGGCGGTGAAATGCTGGCGCTCGAGGCGGTTGGTCCAGAAGGGCATCAGGGCGGCATGGGCGGAGCCGGTCACCGGATCCTCGTCGACCCCCCAGGCCGGCACGAACACCCGGCTGACGACGTCATAGCCCTGGCCCGGCGCCCCCGGGGCGGTGACGATCGCCATATAGTCGATCTCGGCGAGTCGCTTCATGTCGGGCCGGCAGTTTCTCACCGCCGCCTCGTCCGGGAAGAGGAGGATGGCGACGCCCTCGACACCGTCGCAGCTCAGATAGAGTTCCGGCGGCGCGGAATCGCCGGCGCCGTCGCGGGCGATGACGTCGACGATGCTGGCGCCGTCGCGGGCGATGACGTCGCGCAGCTGCGCCTCGGTGGCGCGCTTGACGTTGGTCCGCGGCAGGCTGAGCGCATAGCCGTCGCCCTCGCGCGCGACGGTGAGCAGCCCGGCCTTGCGAGTCCGGAATATGATCGAGTCGCGTCCCTCCATGAAGACGTGGCCGCTCGCCAGCGTGGCGTGGCCGCACAAATCGACCTCGGTCGTCGGCGTGAACCAGCGCAGGTCGAAATCGCACTGGCCGTCGCCGGCGGGGACGGTGAAGGCGGTCTCGGACAGATTATTCTCCATCGCGATCGCCTGGAGCGTCTCGTCGGGAAGCCATTCCTGCAAGGGCACGACCGCCGCCGGATTGCCCGTGAACGGCTTGTCGGCGAAGGCGTCGACCTGGACGAAGCGAAGCTCGGGCATCTCAAATCTCCTGCGGATCGCTGGTCAGGTCGGTTTCGGCCAGCGTGTTGCCGGGCTGGTCGACCTGGCCCTCGGGATCGATGTGGATGAGGATTTCGACGCCCGGGAATTCGGCCTCGAGCTTGTGCTCGACCTCGTCCATGACTCGGTGCGCCTCGGCGACGCTCATCCCGGGGTCGACCCAGACGTGGAACTGGACGAAATCGTGGGCGCCGCTGGTCCGGGTGCGGAGGTCGTGCAGGCCCTTCAGCGCCGGATGGCGGGCGGCGACCTCGACGAAGCGGCGGCGCTTCTCCTCGGGCCATTCGCGGTCCATCAGCTGGTCGACGGCCCGGCTCGAGGCGCGCCACGCCCCCCACAGCAGCCACAAGGCGATGAGGATCCCGAAGACCGGGTCGGCGCCGGTGAAGCCGAGATACTGGTCGAGCACGAGCGCGGCGATGACCGCGAGGTTGAGCAGAAGGTCGCTCTGGTAATGGACATGGTCGGTCTCGATCGCGACCGAGGCGGTCCGGGCGATCACTCGGCGCTGGTAGGCGAGCAGGCCCAAAGTGGCGAGGATGGCGAGGATCGAGACCCCGATGCCATATTCGGCATGGGCGGTCGCCTCCTGGCCGAGCAGACGGTCGACCGCCCGCCAGCCGATGCCGAGCGCGGAGAAGGTGATGATGCCGACCTGGGCGAGCGCCGCCAGCGCCTCCGCCTTGCCATGGCCGACACGGTGCTCGCGGTCGGCGGGCTCGGCGGCGACACGGACCGCGTAGAGGGTGATCAGCGAGGCGAGCAGGTCGAGCCCGGTGTCGGCGAGCGAGCCGAGCATCGCCACCGATCCGGTCGACAGCGCGGCAAAGGCCTTGAGCCCGAGCAGGAAGAGCGCCGCGGCGACGCTGGCG